>NZ_JBSFXE010000008.1:0-226479 GCF_053595195.1 Kitasatospora sp. NPDC002522 | reverse complement strand
AGATCCGCCGGGTGAAAGGCTGTTTGGAGGGGGAACGACCGATGACCGAGCGCACTCTCGGGGCGCTGGCCAGCTCGCCGATCGGGTTCGGGGCGATGGTGCTCTCGCCCGGCATGTACGGCGAGATCGACGAGCAGCGCGGGCAGGACGCGCTGCGGGCCGCCATCGACGCCGGGGCCCGGCTGATCGACACCGCGGACGGCTACGGCGCCGACGGGCACAACGAGCAACTGGTCGGCCGCGCGGTCCACGGCCGGCGCGAGGACGTGGTGCTGGCCACCAAGTTCGGCTTCCGGATCCCGGACGGCGCCGAGCCGCACCGCTTCCCGGTGCACTTCGCCTTCGGCGAGCTGGCGGTGAACTGCGAGCCCAAGTACGTGCGCGGCTACGCGGAGCAGTCGCTGCGCAACCTCGGCGTCGAGGCGATCGACCTGTACTACCCGCACTTCCCGGACCCGCAGGTGCCCTTCGAGGAGACCGTCGGGGCGGTCGCCGAGCTGATCGCCGACGGCCTGGTGCGGCACCTCGGCGTCTCCAACGTGACCGCCGCGCAGCTGCGTGCCGCGCACGCGGTGCACCCGGTCGCCGCGGTGCAGACCCAGTGGTCGATGTGGCAGCCGGCCGACCCGGAGCTGCTGGCCGCCGCCCGCGAGCTGGGCGTCGGCGTGGTGGCCTGGAGCCCGCTCGGCGGCGGCTTCCTCACCGGCACCGTGCAGCAGGTCGGCGAGGGCGACTTCCGGCAGCAGCAGGCCCGGTTCAGCGCCGAGAACCTCGCCGCGAACAACGACCGGTACGCCCCGCTGCGCGCGATCGCCGCCGAACTCGACGTCAAGCCCGGCCAGTTGGCGCTGGCCTGGCTGCTGCACCAGGACCCGCACGTGGTGCCGATCCCGGGCAGCCGCACCCCCGCGCACATCGCGGAGAACCTGGCCGCCGCCGAACTGGCGCTGGACGGGGCGGTGCTGGCCCGGATCGAGGCCGCGCTGGCGGAGTTCGCGCCGCTGGGCGAGGGAGCGGTGCTCAAGGGCTGAGCGTCCGTACCCGGGCCCGGGGCGGCCGCCTATGCTCGGGGCCATGACTGAGCTCACCGAACTGGACCCCGAGGACAAGAAGATCATCACGCTGGCGCGGTCGGCCCGCGCCCGCAACGGCGTGGCCGAGGGTGCGGCGGTCCGCGACGAGACCGGCCGCACCTACGTGGCCGGCACCGTCGCGCTGGAGTCGCTCCGGCTGAGCGCGCTGCAGACCGCGGTGGCGATGGCGGTGGCCAGCGGGGCGAAGAGCCTGGAGGCGGCCGCGGTGGTCTCCGCCGCCGAGGCTCCGGCCGAGGCGGACCTGGCGGCCGTCCGGGACCTGGGCGGGGCCGGTACGCCGGTGCTGCTGGCCGGTCCGGACGGGGTGCTGAAGCTGGCCGCCGAGGCCCGCTGAACCCTCCGCGCAGGGGTGGGGTGTCCGGAAACGGCGCCCCACCCCTGCGCTGTCCGGGTGCGATAATCGCATCGGCTGGGGGGCTCCCCGGCGGGGGCAACCCGGGGAGGGGACATGGGAGTTGCGGCGTTCTTCTGCGGGCTGCTGCTCAGCGTGATGGGCTTCGGCCGCTGGCACGAGACCGGCTCGCCGTGGTGGCTGGCCGGCACGCTCGTCCTGCTGGCGTTCGTGCTGGTCGGCGGCATCACCGGGAGCGGGAAGAAGAAGACCGGCTGACCGGCGTGGGCACCACGGGCACCGCCTGAGCGGAGGCGGTCCGCCGATCGGCGACAATGGGTGCCATGAATGCCCCTTCCTCCCCGTACCGCTCCGGGTTCGCGTGCTTCGTCGGCCGTCCCAACGCGGGAAAGTCGACCCTGACCAACGCGCTGGTCGGGACGAAGGTCGCGATTACCTCCGACCGTCCGCAGACCACCCGGCACACCGTCCGCGGCATCGTGCACCGCCCCGACGCCCAGCTGGTGCTGGTCGACACCCCCGGGCTGCACAAGCCCCGCACGCTGCTCGGCGAGCGGCTCAACGACCTGGTCCGCACCACCTGGGCCGAGGTCGACGTGATCGGCTTCTGCGTGCCCGCCGACCAGAAGCTCGGCCCCGGCGACAAGTTCATCGCCAAGGAGCTCGCCGAGCTCAAGAAGACCCCCAAGGTGGCGATCGTCACCAAGACCGACCTGGTGGACTCCAAGCGCCTGGCCGAGCAGCTGATCGCGGTCCACCAGCTCGGGCTCGAGCTCGGCTTCGAATGGGCCGAGATCATCCCGGTGTCGGCCGTGGGCGACCAGCAGGTGACGCTGGTCGCCGACCTGCTCACCAAGCTGCTGCCGGAGGGCGTGCCGCTGTACCCGGACGGCGACCTGACCGACGAGCCGGAGCAGATCATGGTGGCCGAGCTGATCCGCGAGGCCGCGCTGGAGGGCGTCCGGGACGAGCTGCCGCACTCGCTGGCGGTGGTGGTCGAGGAGATGCTGCCGCGCGAGGGCCGTCCCGCGGACCGGCCGCTGCTGGACATCCACGCCAACGTGTACATCGAGCGGCAGAGCCAGAAGGCGATCGTGATCGGCGCCAAGGGCGCCCGGCTGAAGCACGTCGGCACCACCGCCCGCAAGCACATCGAGGCGCTGCTCGGCACCCCGGTCTACCTGGACCTGCACGTCAAGGTCGCCAAGGACTGGCAGCGCGACCCCAAGCAGCTGCGCAAGCTCGGCTTCTGACGGCGCGTCACCGGGCCGTCGGCGGTTCCGGTGGGGCCGGGGAGGTTCCGGTAGGGTCCGGGCGTGAAGCTGCACACCCGCGAATGGGGCACCGGCGACCGGATCGCCCTGCTGATCCACGGCATCCAGGCCGACCACCGCACCTGGCGGCTGGTCGGCCCGGCGCTGGCCGAGCGCGGCTACCGGGTGATCGCCGCCGACCTGCGCGGCCACGGCGCCTCCCCGCGCGGGGCGGGCGCCGGCCCCGCCGAGCGCTACCACCCGGCGCGGTACGCCGACGACCTGGTGGAGACGCTGCCCGCGGGCGTCGCACTCGCCCTCGGCCACTCGATGGGCGGTCTCGCCCTGCGAGACGCCGTGGAACGGCTGAAACCCGCCCGTGCGGTGTACAGCGACCCGGCTTTCGTCTACGACCGGCCGGGGGCCGGACCCGAACCCTTCGTCGGGTTCAAGCGGTTCGGCACCCGGGCCTTCATCACCGCGATGCACCCCGGCTGGGCCGCCGAGGACGTGGACGTGGAGCTCGCCACCCTGGCCGTCTGGGACCCGGACACCGCCGTCGGCCTGTGGGCCCATCCCGGGCACTCCGGGCTGCCGGCCGCCGCGGCCGTCCCCTCCCTGGTCCAGCTCGCCGATCCGAGCACCCTGGTGACCCCCGTCGAGGCCGAGCGGCTGCGGACCCGCGGTTTCGAGGTCCGGACCGTCCCCGGCACCGGCCACTGCATCCACCGGGACGATCCGGCGGCGTTCCTCGACTCCCTCGACGGCTGGATCTGATGGGACGCCAGACGGTTCCCGTGACAGGGTAAAACTTCGGCGATGCTCCGGTGTCGGGTGGTGGACTGTCCCGGCCGTCCTTGGCATGTCCCGATTCTTCGTCAACGGACCGGTGTCCGAAGGTATCTGACGGGTCATCAGAATCGAATGGCCGGTGCACGAGATGTGGAGGTCTAGCGCACCCCTCGTTCACTTCGCCCGTGTCCGGCGTTCATGCCTCTGGTTCCACGAATCCCCCCGGAACCGAGACGGTCTGTTCCGGCCACTGAACGCTCCGGAAGGCGAAGACCGGCATGGGACAGCCGAGATTCCTCATCGTCAGCAGACCCCCGCAGCCTGAACTGGCCGGCGGGGGCGTGGTCTGGCGGCTCCTCGGAGCGAACAACCGGCACCTCGGGCAGGGCGAGCGGGTCTTCGCCGAGCTCGCGGACTGCCTGGCGGCGATCGGCAGGCTGCAACTCGGACTCGACCACGCCCGCTCGGTGGTCGCCGGCGTGGAGCACGGCCAACTCTGGCGCTGGCGACTGGAGATCGAGGGGGAGCCGGTGGCAAGTTCTACGCGCGCATACCGTCGGCAGCGCGAATGCCAGTACAGCCTCGGCCTGTTCCTGGCCGGAGCCCGCACCGCCGACCCCGGACCGCGCCCGCTGGTCGCGCTGCCCCGGCAGGGCGCCGCCCCGGTCCGTCCGACGGCCGGTCCGGCCCTGCGCAGGAGCGGCGTATGAGCGACACCCAGGTCCGGCTCGCCAAGGACGACACCGAACGGCGGATCACCCCGTCCTCGCGGCCCGACCTCGCGGACGTGCTGTTCCTCACCTGTGCCCGGGCCAGCGGCGCGTTCGTGCTCTGCGTGATGCTCGGCGTCGGCGGCTACCTGGCGGTCCGGGCGACCGACGCGCTGCGCACCGCCGGCTGGTCGTTCCTCACCGTCGAGAACTGGAACCCGGACGGCGGCCACGGCCAGTTCGGCATCGCCGCGGTGCTCACCGGCACCGTGCTGATCGGCGGCATCGCGGTCGCCCTGGCGATGCCGCTGGCGCTCGGCAGCGCGCTGTACATCAGCGAGTACGCGCCGCGGAAGTTCAAGCGGACCCTGATCGGCATGGTCGACCTGATGGCCGCGGTGCCCAGCGTGGTCTACGGCGTGTGGGGCTTCGTCCTGCTGCAGTACAAGCTCACCGGCATCGCCCGCTGGCTGGCCACCTACTTCGGCTGGTTCCCGCTCTTCACGGTCAGCGGCGACGTCAAGGTCGACGACCCGGTCACTCCGCCGCTGATCTACACCGCCTCCAGCCTGATGGCCGGCACCGTGGTCGCCTTCATGATCACGCCGATCATGTGCTCCATCATGCGCGAGGTCTTCGACCAGGCCCCGGCCGGCGAACGCGAGGGCGCCTACGCGCTCGGCTCCACCCGCTGGGGCATGATCCGCACCGTCGTCCTGCCGTTCGGCCGCGGCGGCATCATCGGCGGCACCATGCTCGGCCTCGGCCGGGCGCTCGGCGAGACGATCAGCGTCTACCTGATCCTCTCCATGCACTTCGAGATCCAGCCGCACATCCTGCAGACCGGCGGCAGCGCCGTCGCGCCGCTGATCGCGCTGCGCTACGGCGACTCCAGCAACTTCTCGGTCTCCGCGCTGATGGCCGCCGGACTCACGCTCTTCCTGCTCACCCTGGTGGTCAACTTCGCGGCGGCCGCCGTGGTGGCCCGCAGCCGATCGGGGGCCAGCTCGTGACCACCCTCACCCCGCCCACCACCCGCCGCACCACGGTGGTCGACAAGCCCGCGCCGGGCGCCGTCGCCGAAGGTCCGCGCCGCCGCACCGGCGGCAAGCGCGGCACCGACCACTGGGCGCTGCTCGGCAGCCTGGCCGGCGCCGTCGCGCTCTCCGCGCTGCTGTTCCAGCGGATCGCCCCGTTCAGCGGCGCCATCGGCTTCGTGGTCTGCACCTGGCTGGGCTTCCTCGGCCTCTACGCGCTGGTGCTGCGCGACGAGGGCAAGCTCTCGGTCCGCGACCGGCTGGCCTCCGCGGTGGTGCACTCGATCGCCGCGCTGCTGCTCGGCATCCTGCTGTGGACCGTCGGCTACGTCTTCTGGCACGGCTTCACCGCACTGCGGCACCTGAACTTCTACACCCAGGACCTCTCGCTGGCCGGCCCCGCCGACCCGCTGGACCAGGGCGGCGCGCTGCACGCCATCGTCGGCACGCTCAGCCAGATCGCCATCTCCCTGGCCATCACCATCCCGCTCGGCCTGTCCTGCGCGGTCTTCCTCAGCGAGGTGCCCGGCCGGTTCGCCCGGCTGGTGCGCACCCTGGTCGAGGCGATGACCGCGCTGCCCTCGATCCTGGCCGGCCTGTTCATCTACGCCGTGCTGGTCATCACCCTGGGCTTCTCCCGCTCCGGCTTCGCCGCCAGCGTCGCGCTGTCCGTGATGATGCTGCCGATCCTGATCCGCGCCTCCGACGTGGTGCTGAGGCTGGTGCCCGGCTCGCTGAAGGAGGCCTCCTACGCGCTCGGCGCCGGCCGCTGGCGCACCGTGTGGACGGTCACCCTGCCCAGCGCCCGCTCCGGCCTGGCCACCGCGATCATCCTGGCCGCCGCCCGCGGCATCGGCGAGACCTCGCCGGTGCTGCTGTGCTCCGGCTACACGAAGAACCTCAACCTCGACCCGACCGACGGCGCGCAGGCCTCGCTGCCGCTGATGGCGTTCACCCTCATCAAGCTGCCGTCCGACCTGCACAAGGCGCGCGCCTTCGGCGCCGCCGCGGTGCTGATGGGGCTGGTCCTGCTGCTCTTCCTGGTCGCCCGCTTCCTCGGCGGCCGCGGCCCGGGCGAGCTGACCGCCCGTCAGCAGCGCCGCCGTCAGCTGCGCTCGTACCAGGACCTGCTGCGGATGGTCCCGCAGCCGGCCCAGCCGCAGCCCGCCGCCCCGCCGTGGCCCGCACCGCCCGCGGCCCCCGCCTCGAACCGAACCGCCCGAAAGGCCCCCGTGTCCAGGAGCGCGATCTCCCGCACCCTCACCTTCTTCGCCGTGCTCGCCCTGTCCGCCGCCTCGGTGATGTTCGGCGCGGTCCCGCGCGCCGCGGCCGAGGACTACCGGCGGATCTCCGGTGCCGGTTCGACCTGGAGCTCCAACGCGATGGACTCCTGGGTCAGCAACGTCCGGCAGTACGGCATGACCATCGACTTCGACGCCCAGGGCTCCAGCTACGGCCGCAACCAGTTCAAGAACGGCGCCACCGACTTCGCGGTCACCGAGATCCCGTACGGCCTCAACGACGGCGGCCAGTTCGACGCGCCGCCGCCGTGGCCCTCGGCGTACCTGCCGATCGTGGCCGGCGGCACCTCGTTCATGTACAACCTGAAGATCGGCGGCGCCCGGGTCACCAACCTGCGGCTGTCCGGCGAGTCCATCGCCAAGATCTTCACCGGTGTGATCACCCGCTGGAACGACCCGGCGATCCAGGCCGACAATCCCGGGCTGAAGATGCCGGACATCGCGGTCCGCCCGGTGGTCCGCTCCGACGGCTCCGGCACCACCGCGCAGCTCACCACCTGGATGAGCAAGAAGCAGACCGGGATCTGGGACGACTACTGCCGGCGCACCCCGCGCAAGCAGCCGTGCGGCATGACCTCCTTCTACCCGCTGCTGTCCGGCTCCACCTGGCAGGCCCTCGGCACCTCCGTGGCGGTCGCCAACGCGGTCGCCAACGACGCCAACGTCGGCGCGATCACCTACGTCGAGTACTCGTACGCGCTCAACAGCCGCTTCCCGGTGGCCAAGATGCTCAACAGCGCGGGCTACTACGCCGAGCCGAACGGCAAGAACGTCTCGGTCGCGCTGAAGCAGGTCCGGATCAACCCCGACCTGACCCAGCAGCTCGACAGCGTGTACGACGCCCCCGACAGCCGGGCCTACCCGCTCTCCTCGTACAGCTACATGGTGGTGCACACCAGCGAGGTCGGGACGTTCAGCAGGGACAAGGGCAAGACGCTCGGCGCGTTCGGCTACTACTTCCTCTGCGAGGGCCAGAAACAGGCCGACGGGCTCGGCTACTCGCCGCTGACCCCCAACCTGGTGCAGTCCGGCTTCGAACAGCTCGCCAAGATCCCGGGCAGCGAGGGCCGCGCCTTCGACGCCGGCAAGTGCTCCAACCCGACCTTCGGCCCGAACGGCAGCAACCCGTACGCCGACAGCGCGGACAAGCCGCAGGACTGCGACCGCAAGGACTCCGGCAAGCAGTGCGCCACCGGCACCGGCGGCAACAAGTCCACCACCCCGGTCACCAACAACGGCGGCGGCAGCGCCGGCGGTGCGGCCGGTGGCGCGGCGGGCGGCTCCGGCACCGGCGGCGCGGGCGGCACCGGCGGGACGGGCGGCACCGGGGGCACGGCCGGTGGCGCGGCGGGCGGCGCGGCGGGCGGCTCCGCCAGTGGCGGCGGCTCCGGCGGCGACCCGGCGCTCACCGGCGGCGGCAGCGGCACCTCCGGCGGCTCCGGCCAGCAGTACAGCGCCGACTCGGTGCCGCTGGCCGCGGGAGCCGGGTCCGGGCTCCGCTACACCCTGATGGCGATGGCCGGCGGTCTGCTGGTCGCGCTGATCGTGCTGCCGCCGCTGATCGCCGGGCGCACCGCGCGCACCGCGGACGGCTTCGTGGCCGTCGCCCCGCCTGCCCTGATGCCCGGTCAGGCCCCGTACGGGCCGGCGCCCTTCGCGCCGCAGCCGTTCCCGCAGCCGCCGTTCGGCCCGCCGTGGGGCGGCGGACAGCCGCCGGTCCCGGCGCAGGGCGCGCCCGTGATGTGGGGCGGCATGGTGCCCGCGCCGCAGCCCGGCGCCCCCGCGGCCCTGCCGCCCGCCGAGCCCGCCGCGGCCGAGTCGGCACCCGCCCAGGCCCCGTCGGCCGACGCGCCGGTGAGCGCCGACGCCCCGTCAGCGGGCGGGGCGGGCGCGCCGAAGGGTGACGCACCGTCGGCCGGCGTGCCGAGCGGCGACGCCCCGAAGGGCGACGCCCCGACCGCCGAGCTGCCCAAGGTCGACGAGGGGGAGACCCGATGAGCGGCAGACGCAGTGCGGTGCAGCGGGCGGCGCGGACCGTCGGCGTGCTGGCGCTGGTGATGGCGGCGGCCGGCGGTGCGGCGCTCTCCGCCGACCCGGGCGGCCCGCCCGCGCGGGTCGCGGACGCCCACGACGCCACCACCGAGATCCCGGTCGACCCGCTGACCGGCGCCCCGACCGGCATCGACCCGACGCACAGCGCCACCAAGCGCGCCCCGCAGGGCACCGGCAGCGCCGCCGCGGCGAAGCCGCAGGCCGCCGGGGCCACCGGCGACGCGGTCACCGTCACCGGCAGTGGCGAGTTCGCCAACCTGAAGGTGACCGTCTCGCAGACCACCCACCTGGTGAACCAGGTGGTCACGGTCGGCTGGACCGGCGGCAAGCCGACCGTCCCCAGCCCGATGGTGTTCGGCCAGGACTACCTGACGCTCATGCAGTGCTGGGGCGACGGCGCCGGTCCGGACCGCAGCCAGTGCCAGTACGGCGCCACCAAGGGCGACAGCCGCGGCGGCGCGTACGTGCCCAGCCGGCAGCTCAACTACGGCATCCTGAAGGACGGCCGGGAGAACCTGCCGGACCGCACCGACAACCAGAACACCTACGTCCCGTTCCGCTCGGTCACCGGTGACCCGGAGGAGACGCAGGGCAGCAGCCAGTTCTACGACGTGCAGTCCACCAACGAGGTGCCGTTCGCGCCGACCCGGGCGGACGGCACCGGCCAGGTGTTCTTCGAGGTGCAGACCGGCATGGAGGCGCCGGGCCTGGGCTGCGGGCAGACGCCCAAGGGCCAGCCGGGGCCGTTCACCGAGGGCCGGCAGTGCTGGCTGGTGGTCGTGCCGCGCGGCGAGCTCGAGGTCGACGACAAGCCGCCGGTCGGCTCGTCCGGGCAGCTGCAGTCCTCGCCGCTGTCCCGCACCAACTGGGACAAGCGCCTGGTGGTCCCGCTGCACTTCGAACCGGTCGGCCTGTCCTGCCCGATCGGCTCGACCGAGCGGCCCACCGCCGGCACCGAGGTCGCCGCCGAGGCCGTCTGGCGCTGGCAGCCGGTGCTGTGCCAGCAGGCCGGCGGCATCTTCAGCTACACCCAGATCACCGACGACCTGGCCCGCAGCCGGCTCACCCGCGGCGACCCCGGCCTGATCTTCGTCGGCAGCCCGCTGCCCAAGGCCGAGCAGGTCGAGGGCCGCACCCCGGTGTACGCCCCGCTCGCGGTGTCCGGCCTGGCGATCTCGTTCAACATCGAGAGCCAGTCCTACTCGCGGACACCCCCGGAGATCCGGCAGAAGGACGGCCAGCGGATCACCGACCTCAAGCTCACCCCGCGGCTGGTGGCCAAGCTGCTCAGCCAGAGCTACCGCTACTCGGTGAACCCCGGAGACCCCGACATCCCGCCGGGCAACCCGCTGGACCTCACCTCCGACCCCGAGTTCATCGAGCTCAACCCGCAGTTCTCCACGCTGTACTTCCCCTCCCGGATCGCCGACGTGCTGCTCCCGTCCGGCGAGGGAGACGCGGCCCGCCTGCTGTGGCTCTGGGTGCTCGCCGACGCCGACGCCCGCGCGTTCCTGAACGGCCAGCCCGACGCCAAGTGGCACCACCAGGTGAACCCGCACTTCACCCTCGCCCAGGTCGAGATGCCGCGCTCCAACTACCCCAAGCCGGACGGCTACTGCCAGGCGTTCCCGGACGACCCGTTCAACCGCCCCGAGTGGTGCAACCTGGACGGCCACCCCTACGCCAGCAACATGCGCGAAGGCTCCCGCGCCACCGCCCGCGGCGACACGCTCGCCAAGTCGGTGTGGGACGCCACCGCGCTGCCGCCGTCGCTGAAGAAGGCCGCGCCGCAGGCCCAGGGCCTGCGCGGGATCCTCGCCGTCACCACCACCGCCCAGGCCGCCCGCTACGGGCTGAACACCGCCCAACTGCGCAACGCCAACGGCGAGTTCGTCGCGCCGACCGACCAGGCACTGCTCACCGAGGCGGCCGCCGCGCCGGCCGGCGAGAAGGTCGGCGCACCGGTGGTCGACCCGGCGGCGAAGGTCGCCGGCGGCTACCCGCTCACCACCATCACCTACGCGGCCACCGTGCCCAGCGCGCTCGACAAGGAGAGCGGCAAGTCCTACGCCGCGCTGCTGCGCTACGCGATGGGCGGCGGCCAGGTGCCCGGCGTCGCCGCCGGACAGCTCGCCGCGGGCTACGCCCAGCTGCCGCAGACGCTGCGCACCCAGACCCTCGCCGTCGCCGACGCGATCGAGGCCCGGGCCGGCGTGCCCGAGCCCACCGCGAGCGCCACGCCCACCGCCGCCGCCTCCAGTCCCGCCACCCGCAGCACCACCGGTACGACCACGGGCAGCGGCAGCAGTGGCAGCGCCGGCGGCACCGGTTCGACCGGTGCGGGCCACGCCGACAACGGCGGCGGAGCCGGCGGCGCCCAGGACCCGGGCACACCGCCCGGCCCGTCGCCGACGCCCTCGCACGAGCCGAGCATGCTGTCGCCCGCGCCCTCGGCCGCCCCGGTCGCCAAGACCGCCGGCACCGACGTCGGCGCGCTGCGCTACCTGCTCGGCGGGGCACTGCTGGTCGGCCTGCTGGCCGCCGCCGCCGGGGTCTTCGGACCGCGGCTGCTCCGGGCGCTGCGCCGCTGACCGGCCCCGGCCGGCGCCGCTGACGCCCCCTCAGACCACCTGTCCTCCTTCCGACCCTTCGCACGCACCACGGCGCCACCAAGCCGGAGCCTCGGCTCCGTGCTGCCCGGAACCAGTCCGATAAGCACCGATTCGTACCGAACAAGGGGACTCACGCCCATGAACCTGCACACCAAGCGCAAGGTGGCCAAGGCCGTCACCGTGGCCACCGGCCTCGGTCTGATGATCGCCGGCACCGGCACCGCCCAGGCCGACCCGACCGGTGCCCCGCAGTACCGCCTGCTGGCGGGTGTCGGTTCCGACACCACCCAGGGCGTGATGAACGCGATCGCCAACGCCGTGACCCTGAACGGCCAGAAGATCATCGGTTCGTACGACGCGGTCGGCACCCCGACCATCAACACCAAGTCCACCGCCGCCTGCCAGGGCCTGAACCGCCCGAACGGCTCCGGCGCCGGCCGCACCGCCCTGGTCAACGAGCTCAACAAGGGCAACGGCTGCCTGGACTTCTCCCGCTCCTCCAGCCTGAACCTGGCCGCCGTCACCCCGGGCCTGACCTACGTCCCGTTCGCCGTCGACGGCGTCACCTACGCGGTCTCGGCCGGCTCCGCGCTGCCGCTGGACCTGTCCACCGCGGACCTGCACGCCATCTACAGCTGCGACCCCGGCTACGTCGGCACCGGCCCGAACTACGACATCCACCCGCTGCTGCCGCAGGCCGGTTCCGGCACCCGCAGCTTCTGGGAGTCCGTGGTCGGCATCACCGAGGCCGACGTGACCTCCGGCAAGTACCCCTGCGTCTCGGACACCAAGGGCGGCAAGAAGATCGAGGAGCACGACGGCCGCGTGCTCGACACCAACTCGCTGGTGCCGTTCTCGATCGCCCAGTACATCGCCCAGTCCTCGGCGACCATCGCCGACCTGCGCGGCACCGCCCAGCTCGGCAACATCAACGGCGTCCCGTCGGTGCTGCTGAACACCAACGCCGCCGCGACCCGCGACGTCTACAACGTCATCCCCACCGCCAAGGTCGGCGTCAGCCCCTGGAGCGACGCGTTCGTCGGCTCCGGCGCGCTCGTCTGCCAGCAGACCGCGGTCATCAAGCAGTACGGCTTCGGCGTCAACGCCAACTGCGGTGACACCTCTCGCACCACCGGCTGACCCTCCCTCATCTTCCGTTAGCGAAAGGCATCACAGTCGTGAGCATCCGCATCACCCGCACCGTCGCGCTCGGCGCGGCGACCCTGCTGGCGGCCGGCAGCGCCACCATCCTCGGCTCGGCCTCCGCGTTCGCCGCGGACAGCCCGACCATCGGCACCGTCGCCGTCAACCCGGCGACCGGCTCGGACACCGAGCTGATCAACCTGGTCACCTCGGGCAGCTGCCCCGGCGGCACCAACCTGCAGGCGCTGGTCTTCGGCCAGGGCTTCCCGGCCAACGGCTACGGCGTCACCCCGAACGCCGCGCAGTCCATCTACCCGCCGGACGCCCAGGGCCGCCTCTCGGTGCCGCTGTCCGACACCATGGCCTCCTTCGCGCAGAAGAACGGCTTCAGCACCCTCAGCGGCAAGTACGAGTTCCACGTCCGCTGCCAGGCGAAGATCGGCCAGACCTACTTCGGCGACTTCGTGGGCGCGATCTGGTTCACCGCCCCGAACAGCTACACCAGCACCGACCCGAACCCGCCGGTCGTCGTGGCGACCACCACCACGCTGACCGCCACCCCCAACGGCTCGGCCACCGAGGGCAGCGAGGTCACCCTGACCGCCGCCGTCTCCCCGGCCGCCGCGGGCAACGTGCAGTTCACCGACAACGGCGCCCCGCTGGGCACCCCGGTGGCCGTCTCCGGCGGCCAGGCCGTGCTGAAGACCAGCACCCTGGCCAAGGGCGCGCACACGCTCGGCGCGGTGTTCACCTCCACCGACGGCGGCTTCGGCGGCTCCACCGCGCAGACGGTGGCCTACACCGTCAGCCCGAAGGCCGCGACCGCGACCCACACCGCCCTCGCGGTCAACCCGTCCGGCTCGGCCCAGCACGGCACCGCCGTCCAGGTCACCGCCACCATCGACCAGCCGGCCGACGGCACCGTCCAGTTCCTGGACAACGGCGCCCCGCTGGGCACCCCGGTGGCCGTCTCCGCCGCCACCGCCTCCGTCACCCTGTCCGACCTGGCCGAGGGCGACCACTCGCTGACCGCCTCCTTCACCCCGGCGGACGCCAACCTGTACGCGGCGTCGGTCTCCCCGGCCGTGGCGTTCACCGTCACCCCGGCGGGTGGCGGTGGCGGCGGCACCACCCCGCCGCCGGCCCCGGTCTCCGAGACCATCACCACCACGGTCGCCCCCGGCGCCCTGGTGATCAGCGTGGCCGGGACCAACGTCTCGCTGCCCCCGCTGACCCTGAACAACGACTCCACCCGGTTCGGCACCGCCGGCCCGATCCAGACCGTCACCGTCACCGACACCCGTGCCGGCGCCCCCGGCTGGTCGGTCAGCGGCCAGGTCGCGCAGTTCACCTCCGGCGCGAACCTGATCAACCCGCAGAACCTCGGCTGGGCCCCGAACCTGGTCTCCAAGGGCGACGGCCTCAAGGTCACCCTCGGCGGCACGGTCAACCCGGCCGACGCGGTCGGGGTCAACGACAACGGCGTGCTCGGCCTGAAGTCCTCCCGGACCCTGGCCACCGCCACCGGCCTCGGCACCGCCAAGCTCGGCGCCGACCTGACCCTGCTGGCCCCGACCTCCACCCTGCCGGGCACCTACCAGGGCGTGCTCACCCTGACCGCGATCTGACGCCCAGCCTTCACCTGAGGGCTGTCAGTCCGTCACCCGGCGGCCGGGCCGCCCTGGCGAAATCGGCACACCACGAGCACAACGCCCGTACACCGTACGCGCATTCGTGGCCGAACCAGCGCCAGGGCGGCCCGGCCGCCACTCTCCCCGCACCGCCCCCGCACCCCGAGGAACCCGCCGATGCGCCGATGGCTCCTGGCACTTCTCCCCGCCCTGCTGCTCCTGCTCGGCGGCCAGCCCGCCCACGCCGCACCGCGGACCGCGCCCGCTGACGCCCCGCAGGCGCAGACCTTCGGCATCCAGCCCGCCACCGCCACCGACCCCGACGGCCGCGGCAACTTCGGCTACTCCGCCACCCCGGGCGCCGTGGTCAAGGACCACGTGGCGGTGTGGAACTACGGCGACCAGCCGCTGACCCTGCGGCTCTACCCCGCCGACGCCTTCAACACCGACAGCGGCGGCTACGACGTGCTGCCCGAGGGCAAGCCCTCCACCCAGGCCGGCGCCTGGCTGCGCACCGCCGTCAGCTCCCTCGAACTCCCCGCCCGCAGCCGGCAGATCGTCCCGTTCACGCTGGCCGTCCCGCGCGACGCCACCCCCGGCGACCACGCCGCGGGCATCGTGGTGGCGCTCCGTCAGGAGAGCAAGGACGCCAACGGCAACGCGGTCTCCGTCGACCAGCGGGTCGGCACCCGGGTCAACATCCGGGTCTCCGGCGACCTGCGCGCCGAGCTCAGCGTCCAGGACGCCCGCGCGGTCTACCACCCGAGCCTCAACCCCTTCGCGGAGGGCCGCACCACCCTCACCTACACGGTTCGCAACACCGGCAACGTCCGGCTCGGCGGCAAGCAGACCGTCCGGGTCACCAACGCCTTCGGCAGCATCGCCAACGGCGCCGCCCCCGCCGACCTGCAGGAGCTGCTGCCCGGCAGCGGCGTCACCTACCGGGTCCAGGTGAGCGGCGCCTACCCGACGCTGTGGAGCACGGCCGGCATCACCATCGACCCGATGGCCGTCAACGGCGACCGCGACCCCAAGCTCTCCAGCACCGTGTACAAGCACCGCTACGCCACCATCCCGTGGACCGTGCTGGTCCTGCTGGTGCTCGTCGTCGGCCTGGGCCTCGCGATCCGGCAGGCCCGCCGCCGCAACCGCCGGCTCGCCGCGCTGCGCCCGCCGGTCCACCCGGTCGTGGTCACCGTCGGCCTGGCCCTCCTGGTGACCCTCGGTCAGTTCACCGGCGCCCACCGCGCCGCCGCCGAACCCGTGCTGCCGGGCACGCTGTCCTTCGACTACGCCACCGGCCACGACGACGACGCCATCGACCTGCTCACCGACGGCAAGTGCCCCGACCCCGTTGCCGACTACCTGGGCGTCAAGCTCACCGGGCCCGGCTTCCCCGCCGAGGGCGTCCCGCTGATCGGCACCACCGCGGTCACCGCCTACCGGCCCGCCGCCAACGGCGGCTTCGTGATCCCGCTCTCCAACACCCTGCGGGTGATCGCCAACCGCAGCGGCGTCAGCCAGCTGACCGGCGACTACACCATCACCGCCAGCTGCCGCGCCAAGGTCAACCCCAAGTCGCTGCGCGACTTCACCGGCACCCTCACCTTCACCGGACCGACCACGTGGAAGGCCGGCGCGGTCGCCGCCGACGGCGTCATCCACGCCGCCGCGGCCGACCCCACCAACCCGCCGCCCGCGACCAAGCCCGCGGCCGGTTCCGGGTCCGGCTCGGGCTCGGGCTCCGCCTCCGGCGACAGCGCCACCTCGATCGGCTCCTGGCTGGCGGTGGTCGGCGGGCTGCTGCTGCTCGGCTGGATCGCGGTGCCGCAGATCCGCAAGGCGCGGCAGCGCCGCAAGGAGGGGGAGGGCGACGCTCCCGCGGGAGACGCCGGCCCGCGTGGTGGTGACGCCCCGTCCGGTGATGCTCCTGATGCCGTTGATGCCACTGATGTCGCCTCGGACGGCTCCGGGGCGTCGGAGGGTGTCGCGACGGCCGAGCGCATCGAGGCGTCGGAGATCTTCGGTGCCACGGACAGTCAGTCCGCGACGGGCGCCGAGGCGGGTGTGAAGTGACCGTGACCGAGCTGCCGTCGCCCGCCGACCCGTCCGCCACGCCGTCCGCTGCGCTCGCCGCGGCGTTCGCCCCGCCGCCGCCCTCGAAGCCCCAGGTGCGGCCGATCGTGGCCCCCGCCGCCGCGACGGGCACCAGGCCGCGGATCCTCCCGGACGGCCCGCAGCTGGTCGGCGCGGCGCTGACCATCGTCGCCGCGCTGCTGATCGGACTCGTGCTGGAGCTCGGCCCGCTGGGCAGCCTCAAGCACCTGCGCGACCACCAGACCGGGTACGCCGCGCTGCGGGAGAGCCTCGCCAAGGGCACGGTGCCGATCGGGCAGCTGGACCAGACCGGCGCGCCGGTCCAACTCGGGACGCCGGTGGCGCTGCTGGAGATCCCGGAGCTCGGGCTGACGGAGGTGGTCCGGGAGGGCACCACCGGGGGAGTGCTGGAACTCGGCCCCGGCCACCGGCGCGACTCGCCGATGCCCGGCCAGGCCGGCACCGCCGTGCTGCTCGGCCGGCAGGCCGGCTACGGCGGGCCGTTCGGCAACCTCGGCAGCCTGACCGTCGGCGAGACCTTCAAGGTGACCACCGGTCAGGGCGTCAGCAAGTTCCGGGTGCTGAAGGTGCGCCGGGCCGGCGACCCGCTGCCCCCGGACATCACCCCCGGGGCCGGCCGGCTGATCCTGGTCACCGGCTCCGGACCGGAGTTCGGGCCCAACGGCACCCTGGTCGTCGACGCCGACCTGACCAGCGACGTCCTCCCCAACAACCCGCGGCCGATGTCCGCCGACGCGCTGCCCAGGAGCGAGACCGCGATGGGCACCGACGACGGCGCGTGGATCCCGCTGGTGCTCTGGGGCGAACTGCTGCTGCTCGCCGCCGTCGGCCTCGCCCTGGGCTGGGCCCGCTGGGGCCGCCGGCCGACCTGGATCATCGGCGTCCCGGTGCTCGGGGCGGTCTCCCTCGCGGTGGCCGACGAGGTCGCCCGGCTGCTGCCCAACCTGATCTGACGAACCCTCGGCCGCGCCACCCCGCGCGGCCCGGCCCGACCCGCAAGGAGCGCTGGATGACCAGCACCGAACCGCTCACCGTCCCCGGCCCCGCCGCGCCCCTCCTGCCGTCCGGCGCGCCCAGCCCCGCCGGCACGCTGGACGCCCGCGCGATCTCCGCGTGGTTCGGGGAGCGCAAGGTGCTGGAGCAGGTCTCCCTGGAGATGCCGGCCGGCCGGGTCACCGCGCTGATCGGCCCCTCCGGCTGCGGCAAGTCGACCTTCCTGCGGATCCTCAACCGGATGCACGAGCTGATCCCGAGCGCCACCCTGGCCGGCGAGGTGCTGCTGGACGGCGCCGACATCTACGCCCCCGACCGGCGGCTCACCGAGGCCCGCCGCGACATCGGCATGGTGTTCCAGAAGCCCAACCCGTTCCCCGCGATGTCCATCTACGACAACGTGGTGGCCGGCCTGAAGCTCACCGGCATCCGCGCCTCGCGCGCCCAGAAGGACCAGCTGGTCGAGGAGTGCCTCACCAAGGCCGGCCTGTGGAAGGAGGTCGCCGACCGGCTGCGCCAGCCCGGCGGCGCGCTCTCCGGCGGACAGCAGCAGCGCCTGTGCATCGCCCGCTCGCTGGCGGTGCGCCCCAAGGTGCTGTTGATGGACGAACCGTGCTCGGCCCTCGACCCCACCTCCACCCGCCGGATCGAGCAGACCATCCGGGAACTGGTCGAGGAGGTCACCATCGTGATCGTCACCCACAACATGCAGCAGGCCCAGCGCGTCTCCGACCAGTGCGCGTTCTTCCTGGCCGAACAGGGCACCCCCGGCGGCATCGTCGAACACGGCCCGACCGAGGCGATGTTCACCGACCCGACCGACCCCCGCACCGCCGACTACGTCAACGGCCGCTTCGGCTGACAGCCGCCTCAGCGGGCGCCACCGAAGGCACCCGACGGGCCGTCAGGCGCCCTCGCGCAGCACCAGACTGACCAACTCGCGCTGGGAGTCGGTGAGTTTGGGGTCCGCGCAGTAGACCGTGCGGCCGTCGACGGTGATCTCGTAGTGGAAGCCGTCCGGTACGCCGTACGCGGGCCCGCGCAGCCCGCCGGCCACCGCCTCCCGGGCCAGGGCGTGCACGTGCGGGGCGTCCTGGCGATCGGCGGTGTCCAGTTCGGCATACCGGAGCAGGCCGGCGAAGCCGCCGGTACGTGTGACCTGGATACGCATGGTTGTCAGTGTGCTACGCAGTGAAGGGGTTTGCCGAGGCTTTTCACCAACTCCACGCACCGGGTCGTCGTCTCACTGGGTGGAATCGTGGCGGCGCTCACTGCGTCCGGCCGTTCGCTCGGGTTACAGTTGGCGACATCATGCGTATCCGGCTGCTTCTTCTTAGCTGCCGCGGCGAGGGCCTGTAGTCCAGTCAAGGCCGGCTCCCTCGCCGCGGGGAGTCGTGTTGCGCCCAGCGTGATCGTGAAGCGGCGCACGTCCGTCGGCCGAGTCGGGTGTCCTGTATCCCCGACCACACACCGCCTTCGACCCAGGGAAGCCGAGACTCTCACCCATGACCGAGCAGCCGTCCGTCGCCCGCGCGTTCGTCGACCGTCCCACCCCGATCACCGCCGCCTCGGTGCAGCAGAAGCCGTCGGGGATGCCGTTCCACCGCTACGTACCCTTCGGCACCGTCGACCTGCCCGACCGCACCTGGCCGAGCAAGGTGATCACCCAGGCCCCGCGGTGGCTGTCCACCGACCTGCGGGACGGCAACCAGGCGCTGATCGACCCGATGTCGCCGGCCCGCAAGCGCAAGATGTTCGACCTGCTGGTGAAGCTGGGCTACAAGGAGATCGAGGTCGGCTTCCCGTCCTCCGGCGCCACCGACTTCAACTTCGTGCGCTCCCTGATCGAGGAGAACGCGATCCCGGAGGACGTCACCATCTCGGTGCTGACCCAGGCCCGCGAGGACCTGATCGAGCGCACCGTGGAGTCGCTGAAGGGCGCGGCGCGGGCCACCGTCCACCTGTACAACGCCACCTCGCCGCTGTTCCGCCGGGTGGTCTTCAAGGGCAGCAAGGACGACATCAAGGCGATCGCCGTCGACGGCACCCGCCTGGTGATGGAGTACGCCGAGAAGATCCTGGGCGACGAGACCGTCCTGGGCTACGAGTACTCGCCGGAGATCTTCATCGACACCGAGCTGGACTTCGCACTGGAGGTCTGCGAGGCGGTGATGGACGTCTGGCAGCCGGGCGAGGGCCGCGAGATCATCCTGAACCTGCCGACCACGGTCGAGCGCTCCACCCCGAACGTCTACGCCGACAAGATCGAGTGGATGTCGCGGAACCTGTCCCGCCGCGAGTTCGTCTGCCTGTCCACCCACCCGCACAACGACCGCGGCACCGGCGTCGCCTCGGCGGAGCTGGCCGTCATGGCCGGCGCCGACCGCGTCGAGGGCTGCCTGTTCGGCCAGGGTGAGCGCACCGGCAACCTGGACCTGGTCAACGTCGGGATGAACCTGTTCTCGCAGGGCGTCGACCCGATGATCGACTTCTCCGACATCGACGAGATCCGCCGCACCGCCGAGTACTGCAACCAGATGCCGGTGCCGGAGCGCCACCCCTACGCCGGCGACCTGGTGTACACCTCCTTCTCCGGCTCGCACCAGGACGCGATCAAGAAGGGCTTCGACGCCCTGGAGGCGGACGCCGCCGCAGCGGGCGTCCCCGTCTCCGAGTACACCTGGGGCGTGCCCTACCTGCCGATCGACCCCAAGGACGTCGGCCGCAGCTACGAGGCGGTCATCCGGGTCAACAGCCAGTCCGGCAAGGGCGGCATCGCCTACGTGCTGAAGAACGACCACAAGCTGGACCTGCCGCGCCGGATGCAGATCGAGTTCTCGAAGATCATCCAGGCGAAGACCGACGCCGAGGGCGGCGAGGTCACCCCCGGCGCGATCTGGGACGTCTTCCAGGACGAGTACCTGCCGACCCCGGCCAACCCGTGGGGCCGGATCTCGCTGAGCGGCTCGCGCAGCCTGACCACCGAGGACGGCCGCGACGCGCTGACCACCGAGGCCGTCGTCAACGGCGACCCGGTCACCCTGACCGGCACCGGCAACGGCCCGGTCTCCGCCTTCGTCAACGCGCTGGGCTCGATCGGCGTGGACGTCCGGGTGCTGGACTACGCCGAGCACGCGCTGAGCGAAGGCGGCGACGCCCAGGCCGCCGCGTACGTCGAGTGCGCGGTCGACGGCAAGGTGCTGTGGGGCGTGGGCATCGACGGCAACACCGTGCTGGCCTCGCTGAAGGCCCTGGTCAGCGCGGTCAACCGGGCGCAGCGCGACTGACGCCCCGGATCCACCGCCAGGGGGCCCGCACCGCGGGCCCCCTTCGCGTTCCGCCGTGCTGCTCCGCTTCGCGTCTCGCTGCGCCGTTCTTCCTTCCTTCCTTGCTGCGACGCTTGTTTGACGGGCCGTCGGGTCGCGTGGAGCGGGCGCTCCGGATGACGCGGAGGGGGCGCTCCGGGCGGGGCCGATGGGGTGCGCGGGCGTTCGAGCAGCGTGTTGAGAACGGTGTGGCCCCCGTCACAAATTTTCGCCTTGGCACCCGTTCAGGGTGCTGACACGGGCCGGTAACCGTGGCAACATCGACGGACCGGAACCGGGGTCGGTGGGACGGCCTCCGGCGTTCGGTCGCGTGACCTGCCCATTGATGTGCAGGCCGCCTGCCATGTCTGGGGAGTGGCGCCGTGACAGGGTTGTGGGGTGTTCGCCCTCGCTGGCGGACGGATGTCCTCGGTGAATTCTTCTGCCCGGGCTGCGGCGGCGACCGCAACTACCGTCGGCAGCACGGCCGGCGGTGGCTGCGGTTGTTCGGCACCCCGGTCCTGCCGCTCGCCGGCGTGGCCCGCAGCGTGCAGTGCACCTCCTGCCGCGGCCGCTACGGCACCGACGCCCTGGAGCAACTGACCTCGGTCCGACTCGGCGCGATGCTTCGGGACGCGCAGTACACCATCGCGCTGGCCGCCCTCGCGGCCGGCGGCACCGGCAGCCGGGCCGGCCGGGAGGCCGCCTGCGCGGTGATCAAGGAAGCGGGCTTCGACGACTGCGGCGAGGCCCAGGTGCTGGCGGCGCTCGCCGCGCTCTCCGGCCACGGCGGCGGCGAACCGCTGGACGTGGACGTCGAGGGCGGTGGCCTCGCCGTCGAACTGCACGCCGCGCTCGAACCCCTCGCCCCGCACCTGGCCCTGCAGGGTCGGGAGCGGCTGCTCACCCAGGGCGCCTGGGTGGCGCTCGCCGACGGGCGCTACCTCCCGCAGGAGCGGGCCGCGCTCGGCGTGGTCGGCCGCTGCCTCAAGCTCTCCGCCGCGCAGGTCGACCAGTTGCTGGAAGCCGCGACCCGCGCCCCGCACTGACCCGCTCCACCTTCTCGTTCTCCACGTCGTCCTCCCCACCCCACGAGCCGGGCCCGAACATCCCCCCTCCCGGGCCCGCCGTGTCCCGCACCGCACGGGTTAACCCCCCACAACCCCGGTGCGGGTTCACGGCTGCGGTCGTACCGGCCGGGCGGCCGGGCGCTCGACCGGGTGCCCCCGGACTGTCGGTGGGGTGCGGGAGAATGGCTTCACCATGAGTCTCTTCCGCGACGACGGCATCGTGCTGCGCACCCAGAAGCTCGGCGAGGCCGACCGGATCATCACCTTCCTCACCCGCCAGCACGGCAAGGTGCGGGCGGTGGCGCGCGGTGTGCGCCGGACCAAGTCGAAGTTCGGCGCGCGCCTCGAACCGTTCTCGCACGTCGACATCCAGTTCTTCAGCCGCGGCAGCGACCTGGTCGGCCGCACCCTGCCGCTGTGCACCCAGGTGGAGACCATCGCCCCCTACGGCGCCCGGATCGTCGACGACTACAGCCGCTACACCGCCGGCACCGCGATGCTGGAGACCGCCGAGCGCTTCGCCGAGAACGAGGGCCAACCCGCCGTCCAGCAGTACCTGTTGCTGGTCGGCGGCCTGCGCACGCTGGCGGCCGGCACCCACCAGTCGCACCTGGTGCTGGACGCCTTCCTGCTGCGCTCGCTCGCCGTCAACGGCTACGGCGCCAGCTTCACCGACTGCGCCCGCTGCGGGCTGCCCGGCCCCAACCGCTTCTTCTCCCTCCAGGCCGGCGGCGTGCTGTGCGGCGACTGCCGGGTCCCCGGAAGTGCCGTACCCTCCCCTGAGACACTGGTACTGCTCGGTGCGCTGCTGTCGGGAGACTGGCGGACCGCCGACGACTGCGAGCCGAGGTACTGGCGCGAGGGCAGCGGGCTGGTCGCCGCCTACCTGCAGTGGCACCTGGAGCGGGGCATCCGCTCGATGAGATACGTGGAGAAGTGAGCATGGTCGCGCGACGGCTGTTCGGCAGCAAGCAGCGGGCGTACGAGCCCCCGGCCCCGCACGCGAGCGGTGCCCGGCCGCCGAAGATCCCCGGCGAGCTGGTCCCGAACCACGTGGCCGTCGTGATGGACGGCAACGGCCGCTGGGCCAAGGAGCGCGGTCTGCCCCGCACCGAGGGCCACCGGGTCGGCGAGGGCGTCGTCCTCGACGTGCTGCGCGGCTGCCTGGAGATCGGGGTCAAGAACCTCTCGCTGTACGCCTTCTCCACCGAGAACTGGAAGCGTTCCCCGGACGAGGTGAAGTTCCTGATGAACTTCAACCGGGACGTGATCCGCCGCCGCCGCGACGAGATGGACGCCATGGGCATCCGGATCCGCTGGGTCGGCCGGATGCCGAAGATGTGGAAGAGCGTCGTCCAGGAGCTCCAGATCGCCCAGGAGCAGACCAAGAACAACGACGCCATGACGCTGTACTTCTGCGTCAACTACGGCGGCCGGGCCGAGATCGCCGACGCCGCCCTGGCCATCGCCCGGGACGTCGCGGCCGGGAAGCTCAACCCGGAGAAGGTCAACGAGAAGCTGTTCGCCAAGTACCTCTACTACCCGGACATGCCGGACGTCGACCTGTTCCTGCGCCCCAGCGGCGAGCAGCGCACCTCCAACTTCCTCGCCTGGCAGTCCGCGTACGCCGAGTTCGTGTTCCAGGACGTGCTCTGGCCGGACTTCGACCGCCGCGACCTGTGGCGGGCCGTCGAGCAGTACGCGATGCGCGACCGCCGCTTCGGCGGGGCCATCCCCAACGAGGTCGCCCCCGGCGCCGACGTGCCGCCGCAGCGCTGACACCTCGTCAGCCCCTTGATCGACCGGAGGGCCCGGATCGGACATCCGATCCGGGCCCTCTGTGTGTCTCCGCGTGTCTCTCTGCGGCTGTCGTTGCCGCCGTGGCGGATGCTGCAGTCGTCGCTGTCGCTGCCGCCGCCGTTGCTGCGTTACTGGGACTGGTGCTTGGCGGCGCAGTCGCCGCAGGTGCCGAAGATCTCCAGGGTGTGCGCGATGTCGCTGAAGCCGTGCTCGGCGGCGACCGCGTTGGCCCAGCGCTCGACGGCCGGCCCCTCGACCTCGACCGTCGCCCCGCAGTGCCGGCAGACCAGGTGGTGGTGGTGCCCGCTGCTGCACCGGCGGTACACCGCCTCGCCCTCGGCGGTGCGCAGCACGTCCACCTCGCCGGCGTCGGCCAGCGACTGCAGCGTCCGGTACACGGTGGTGAGACCGACCGAGTCGCCCCGGTGCTTCAGCATGTCGTGCAGCTCCTGCGCACTGCGGAAGTCCTCGACCTCGTCCAGCACCGCCGAGACGGCGGTGCGCTGCCGAGTCGAACGAGCGCGGGGCGACGGGCCTGCGGTGGTCACCGTGGGTCCTCCTGCTGGTCGAGTGGTTTCGCACATCATTGTGCCAGCCCCCGACTTGGCAGCGGTTCCCCTGACGACGGTGCTTCCGCCACCACCTGTCCGGCGGTCACGACCCGCTGCCCGGCCGACTCACCGTCCCGTCGCCCGGCGAGTTCCCCGACCGCTGCGGTGGCCACGTCCGCATCCGTTCCCTGTGCGGGACCTGCGGGACGTGCGGGCAGCGCCACGTCGCAGACCGCCGGGCCGTGGTCGGTGGCGGCCCGGTGCCGCCGCCGGGCCAGCGGCGCGGCCACCGCGCTGAACAGGGCGAAGACCGCGATCGCCTGCAGCACGATGGTGGGGCCGGACGGCAGGTCCGCCTGGTAGGAGACCCCGACGCCGGACAGCGCCGTCACCACGCCGATGCCCACCGCGGCCGCCTGGGTCGCCGCGAAGGACCGGGTCAGCTGCTGCGCCGCTGCGACCGGGACCACCATCAGCGCGCTCACCAGCAGCAGGCCGACCACGCGCATGGCGACCGTGACGGTGACCGCCGCCATCACCGCCAGCAGCAGGTTCAGCACCCGCACCGGCAGACCGGTCACCCGGGCGAACTCCTCGTCCTGGCAGACCGCGAAGAGCTGACGCCGCAGCCCGAGGGTGACCGCGACGACCACCGCCGCCAGGCCCCCGATCACGGCCAGGTCCTCGGGAGCGACGGTGAGGATGGAGCCCCACAGGTAGCTCTCCAGGCTTCCGCTGCCGGCCTGGCTGCTCATCGAGACCAGCAGCTTGCCGCCGGCCATGCCGCCGTAGAACAGCATCGCCAACGCGATGTCGCCGCGCTGGTTGCCGCGCGAGCGGACCAGCTCCATCACGACGGAGCCGAGCACGCAGACCAGCACCGCCATCCAGATCGGGTTGGCCTGGAACAGGAAACCGAGACCGACGCCGGTCAGCGCGACGTGCCCGATGCCGTCGCCCATCAGCGCCTGGCGGCGCTGCACCAGGTAGATGCCGACCGCGGGTGCGGTGATGCCGACCAGTACCGCGGCGACGAACGCCCGCTGCATGAAGTCGGGTTGGAACATCTCGATCATGCCAGCAGTCCCTGGGTGGTGCGGTGGTGGTCATCGGCGTGCGGGTGGACGTGGTCGTGGCCGGGCAACGCGTGCTGCCCGACGCCCCGCGGCGGCGGTCCGTCGTGGGCCACACAGCCGTCGCGCAGCACCACCGCCCGGTCGATCAGCGGCTCCAGCGGCCCGAGTTCGTGCAGCACCAGAAGCACCGCGCAGCCGCGCTCGACCTCCCGGCGGAGGATGTCGGCGAGCACCTGCTGGCTGTCCACGTCCACGCCGGCCATCGGCTCGTCCATGATCAACAGGTCCGGTCGGCCGACCAGGGCGCGGGCGATCAGCACCCGCTGGTGCTGTCCGCCGGACAGGGCGGCCACCCCGTCGCGGGCCCGCTCCAGCATCCCGACCGCGGCCAGCGCCCGGTCGACAGCCTCCCGGTCCTTGCGGCGGAACGGCAGCAGCCCGTGCTGGGGCAGCCGCCCGGTGGAGACCACCTCGCGCACGGTGGCCGGGACCCCGCTGGCCGCGGTGGTCCGCTGCGGCACGTACCCGATCCGGTGCCACTCCCGGAACCGGCGCTGCGGCCGGCCGAACAGCTCCAGGCTGCCGCTCTCCAGCGGCACCGATCCGATCACGCTCTTGACCGTGGTGGACTTGCCGGACCCGTTGGCGCCCAGCAGGGCCACCACCTCGCCCGGCCGGACGGTGAGATCGACGCCGCGCAGCACCGGCCGTCCCCCGACGGTGGCCACGGCGCCCTGAAGACTGACGACCGCGGGCGCGGCCTCCTCGGTGGAGGAGTGCCACGCCTGGTCGGAGTCTGCCGTTGATGTGACAGCACTCATGGTGGTTTCGCTTTCCCGTTAGCTGGTGGGGTGTCGAAGTCGCTGGGGCCGGTGGCTGGTCGGTTCCGGCTGGTCGGTTCCGGCCGGTCGGTGGTGGCCGGTCGGTTACGGCCGGTCGTTACGGCCGGTCGGTGGTGGTGAGGTCGGTGGCTGGTCAGCTCGCGCCGAGCGCGGACCGCAGGTTGGCGAGGTTCTGCCGCATGACCGAGAAGTAGTCGTTCTTGTCCTGCTCCTTGACCCCTTCCAGGGGGTCGAGCACGGCGGTCTTCAGCCCGAGGTCGCCGGCGACGGTCTGGGCCAGCTTGGGGCTGACCAGGGCTTCGAAGAAGACGGTGGTGACGCCGTTCTGCTTGGCGGCCTGCTGGATCGCGGCCAGCCGGGACGGGGTGGGCTCGGCCTCCGGGTCGACGCCGTTGATGGCGACCTGGTTCAGCCCGTAGTGGTCGGCGAGGTAGCCGAAGGCGGCGTGGCTGGTGACGAACGTCTTGGTCTTGAGGTTCTGCAGGCCATCCCGGTACTCCTGGTCCAGGGTGGCCAGTTGGGCGACCAGCGCGTCGGTGTTGTGCTGGTAGTCGGCGGCGTGCGACGGGTCGGCCTTGGCGAGCTCGGCGCCCACCGCCTGGGCCACTGCCGCGTAGCGGGTGGGGTCCAGCCAGATGTGCGGGTCGCCGGCGGCGTCGGTGTGCTCGTGGCCCTCCGCCTCGGTGGTGCCCTCGTCCAGGTGGTGGTCGACCAGCGGGGAGGCGGCGGTGGCGTCCACCACGTGTTTGGCGTGCGACTGGGCCACGGCCTTGTCGACCGTCGGCTGCAGGCCCTTGAGGTAGACCACCGTGTCGGCCTTCTGCACTGCGGCGACCTGCTTGGCAGTCAGTTCCAGGTCGTGCGGCTCGACTCCGGCGGCGGTCAGGTCGGTGACCTTCACGTGGTCCCCGCCGATCTGTCGGGCGAGGAACTCCATCGGGTAGAACGACGCCACCACGCTCAGCCTGCCGCCGCTGTCGCTGCTGGCAGCGCTGCTGGATCCGCCGCAGGCGGAGAGCACGAGAGAGCTGACAACGGCCGTGGCGGCCAAGGCTATCGAGGTGGGCAGGCGGCGAATCTTCATGACAACCATTCTCATCTTATCTGGAAATGATTGTCAACTTGCGTTTCGAAGGGCCGCCGTCACACTGTCCGGGCACCGCCTCTTCACCGCACCATCCCCCAACACGCCGGGGAACGCACGGGTGTTCACTCCCGGTACAGCCCAGCCGCGACCCCTCCGTGCCACTATCGAGTTGAATCCCGCCCCCGCATCCCCGGTACCCTGAGTTATTCGGGCGCGTGCAACCAGCCGCGTCCTGACCGTGCCGTCGTACTGAAGAGAGCACTGTGGCCGCCGACAAGATCGACACGATCGTCAGCCTGAGCAAGCGCCGTGGCTTCGTCTACCCCTGCAGCGAGATCTACGGCGGTACTCGTGCCGCCTGGGACTACGGTCCGCTGGGAGTCGAGCTCAAGGAGAACATCAAGCGTCAGTGGTGGCGCGCGATGGTCACCGCTCGGGAGGACGTCGTCGGTCTCGACTCCTCGGTGATCCTCGCCCGCGAGGTGTGGGAGGCCTCGGGTCACGTCGCCACCTTCAACGACCCGCTGACCGAGTGCCTCTCCTGCCACAAGCGCTTCCGGGCCGACCACCTGGAAGAGGCGTACGAGGCCAAGCACGGCAAGCTGCCCGCCAACGGCCTGGCCGACATCAACTGCCCGCACTGTGGCAACAAGGGCGCCTTCACGGAGCCCAAGGAGTTCTCGGGCATGCTGAAGACGCACCTCGGTGTCACCGAGGACGCGTCCGGCCTGGCCTTCCTCCGCCCGGAGACCGCCCAGGGCATCTTCACCAACTTCCGCGCCGTCCAGACCACTTCGCGCAAGAAGCCGCCGTTCGGCATCGCCCAGGTCGGCAAGAGCTTCCGCAACGAGATCACGCCCGGCAACTTCATCTTCCGCACCCGCGAGTTCGAGCAGATGGAGATGGAGTTCTTCGTCAAGCCGGACGAGGACGAGAAGTGGCACGAGTACTGGCTCGAGCAGCGCTGGAACTGGTACGTCGACCTCGGCCTGCGGACCGAGAACATGCGCTTCTTCGAGCACCCCAAGGAGAAGTTGTCCCACTACGCCAAGCGCACGGTGGACATCGAGTACCGCTTCAACTTCGGCGGCAGCGAGTTCTCCGAGCTCGAGGGCATCGCCAACCGCACCGACTACGACCTGACGGTGCACAGCGAGCACTCCGGCCAGGACCTGAAGTACTTCGACCAGGAATCCGGCGAGCGGTACTTCCCGTACGTCATCGAGCCCGCCGCCGGCCTCAACCGGGCGATGCTCGCCTTCCTGCTCGACGCCTACTTCGAGGACGAGGCGCCGAACGCCAAGGGCGTCATGGAGAAGCGCGTCGGCATGCGGCTCGACCCGCGCCTGGCCCCGGTCAAGGTCGCGGTGCTGCCGCTGTCCCGCAACGCCGACCTCTCCCCGAAGGCCCGCGGCCTGGCCGCCGACCTGCGGACCGCCTGGAACGTCGAGTTCGACGACGCCGGCGCGATCGGCAAGCGCTACCGCCGCCAGGACGAGATCGGCACCCCGTTCTGCGTCACCGTCGACTTCGACACCCTCGAGGACAACGCGGTGACCGTACGCGAGCGTGACACGATGGCGCAGGAGCGCGTGTCCCTCGACCAGGTGAAGTCCTACCTGGGCGCCCGACTGATCGGCTGCTGACACCGTCTCGATCAGCGCCTCAATCAGCACCAGCCTCCCGGCCGGTGGGCCCGCGATCGCGTATCGCAGGCCCACCGGCCGGTGGCGTCTCGGGCCTCTGTTGTCGGCCTTCTGGTTCCCAGTCGGCTGGCTCTCCGGTTCGCTGGTTGGTCCGTGGCCGGTCCCGTGGCCCACTTCGGGGGAGGGGCTGGCAGCCCGCTGGGCCTGTCGACCAGGCCGCAGCGGGCTCGTGTTCTCAGCGGCGCAGGCGGGACCGGGAGCGCGGACGCGGTGCCGGTTCGGTGGGCAGCCCGGCCGAGCGCAGGGCGGCGAAGGCGCTGCGGGCCCGGCTCTCCTCCAGGGCGTCGGCTGCGAACAGCAGGGCGTCGTACAGCTCCACGGCGTCGTTGATCGCTGCGCCGAACTGGCCGAGGTCGGTGGCGGAGCGCAGCCGCACCACCTCGCCGATCAACTCGACCGCCAACTCCCCGCCCAGCGCGGTCGCGATCGATGCCACCTCCTTGACCGGCCGACCCGCCGCCTGCCGCAGCAGGTTCCGCACATCCTCAGACCGTCCGGCGGTGCGCAAGTGGTCGGCCAGTTCCGCGAGTTCAGCGGGCGGTGCCGAGGCGCGCTCCCACAGCAGGGTCTGCCCGTCCGCGGACTGCCCGGACTCCTCCAGAGCGGCCAGCAGCCCGGGCAGGGCCTCCGAGCCCACCGACCACAGGGTGTGGAACAGGTCGGCAGCCTCCTCGACCAGTCCCTCGCGTCGCAGCTCCGCGAGGGCGTCCGCAGCCTGCCCGGGTGTACCCAGCGCCACCGACCGTGCCAGGTAGGTCGACGAACCGGCCGGTCCCCCCTCCCGCAGCATGCCCGCAAGTCGCGCCAGGTCTACCGGGGTGACCATCACGGAGACCTGCGCGACGATCGCCGCGGACTCGTGCGCCGCGCCCTGTCGGTGCAGCTCGGTGATCCGCTGGACCAGCCCGGTCAGTTCCGCGGCTGTCCGGGAGCGCACCGCACCGGATGCCCGAGTGGTGTCCACGGCTGCCTCCGCTGTCTCGCGGTGGTCCGGCCCGGGGCGGCTCACGCCGGGTTGGACCGAACCTGTCTGGAATGCGACTGTCTGGAATGAGTCACGCGTCGCCGGGTGGCCGCCGGCCGGTGCACCCCAGCGGTCATCGGGGGCAGGGCCTGCGGCTTGTCCCGGTTGTCTGCCGGGAGTGCTGACGCCCGGTCGAGACGCGGGATTGCCGTTGTGTCCAACGAGCGTTGAAGCCTGCCCGCGCGGTGTCCGGGCCCAGCCCGGAGTCTCCCGCCTGCGGGGCTCGGCGAACGCCGCGCTGGTGTCCCGCTGCTCGGCCTGGAATCGGGCGGCATCCGGGCCCGGCCGCTGAGCGGCGACCTGCCCGCCGCTGACGGCACCCGAGGCATAGTCCTGGACGGACAGCGCGCGGTCGCTGAGGCGATCCGCGTGTAACCGTCCCTCCGCCGCCTGTAGACGGTCACTCAGTTCGACGCACCGCGCCCCGAGGCCCTCGCGGAGGGTTTGGGCCTGGGCCAGTTGCCGCAGCAGATCAGGGTCGGGCTGTCGTGGAGGCCGACCGTAGGCCGGCGCGTGATCGGGCTCGTGCCCGGTTCGGACTGCCTCGGCGAGTCGTCGTTCGCGCTGTGCGGCGAATTTTCGTGCTCTGAGTAGTTCGTCCAACTCCGCTCGGAGTGTTTGGACATCGGCCGAATCCGGCCCTTGATCGCGTACGGTCATCGCGCCCCGCCCTGACCCCTCCATCGGGGGCCACCCGACTGGTCCCCGAAACAACGATTGGTGGCCATCCTGGCGCTGCCGTACGGCGGCCACGTTACGGGAGCAAGTCTGGACCTTTTCCAGATGGGAATGCGAGTGGCTGGAGTAGTGCAGAAGTTCGGCTGATTTGGTGGACGCCGGGCCGGTGGCGACGGACTTCGTGAACCAGCAGGTCAGGCAGGTTTCCGCGATGTGACGATTAGTCAGGAGTCGATCTGGTCCCGGTCATGAATCGGCGCTCCGGTCATGAATCGGCGCTCCGGTCATGGCTCGGCGCCTCAGTCATGGCTCGGTGCCTCGGTCTTGACTCGGCACCTCAGTCGTGGTTTGGTGCCCCGGCCCGGATTCGGTCCCGGGCTTCCATCAGGGCGAAGCCCAGCAGGTTGAGCCCCCGCCATGTGGTGGGATCGGTGGCCCTGTCGTCGTCGGCGGCGAGGCCGATTCCCCAGACCCGGTCGACTGGGCTGGCCTCGACCAGCACCCGACCTGCGGTGCCGTACAGGTAGTCGAGCAGCCGCTCGTCCTGGCTGAACTTGGCCACGCTGCCCGCCACCACGAGCTCGAACCGGTGCGCGGCCCACCGCTGCTCGTCGAATCCCGTGACGAGCCGGCCCAACTTCTTGGCCTCGGCGGGGGTTCGGGCTTGGAGGATCCGCGGGACGATCTCCTCATCACCGAACAGCCGCGCCTTGCCGGCCATCATCCAGTGCTCGGCGGTGGCGTACTCGACCCCGTCGACCGTGAACGGAGACGGCCACCACTGGCTGAGTGACCCGGCGCCGATCCGACCGTCCCGCTGCGGCCGGTGGCCCCAGAAGAGCAGGTACTTGGCCCGGGCGCCGGACGCGAGCGCGGCCTCCAGTTGCTCGCGGCTTCGCGCCTCGGTGGGAAGGACGGGCTGGTCAGTGGTCATGTCGTCATCCTGTCATCGGCTCGCAGCATCGGTCTCGCCATTTCCGGGCAGGCCCGCCCGGCGCAGTCCGGCGTCACCCGGCTGCGGTGACGTCGGACTGCCGATGCCATCGGACCGGCCTCGCCGCAGGCCCCTCGGGTATCGGTCCGCGGGGCGTCATCCGACCGAGCGCGGAAGCCGGATGCTCAGCCACCCGATCAGCAGGGAACCGAGCGCCTGGATGGCCAGCACCAGAGCCAGGGCGTTCGCCATTCCCAACGCGGGGACGAGACTGATGAAGAGCGTGCCGAGCGTCGCCACTCCCAGTGCCAGGCTGGACTGCTGAGTGGTCGCCAGCACCCCGCTGCCGACCCCCGCCCGCTCGGCGGGAACCCGGGAGAGGACCACCCGGAACAGGGGCATGCCCACCAGGCCTTGCCCGATGCCTGCGAGGGCCACGCCGGGGAGCATCCGCAGCGGCGAGAAGTGCGACCAGTCGCCCAGGGCGGTGCCGATCAAGGTCACCAGCCCGAGCCCCTGGACAACTGCGCCGACCGTGATGACCCGGCTGCCGAACCGGCTGACCAGCCGCGGTCCGGCCAGTGAGGCGCTGAAGTAGCCGACTGCCATGGGCACCAGCGCCCACCCGGCCGCCACGGGGCCTTCGTGCAGTCCGTTCTGCAGCGTCAGCGCGATCACGAACATGAAGCCGCCGAACCCGGTGAAGTAGGGCACCGCCACGCCGAGGCCGCGCCGCATCTCCGGGATTTCGAGGAGCGAGAGCGGGACGAGTGGGACTCGCCCTTCACGCTCGGCCTTCCGCTCCACCCGCAGGAAGGCGGCCGCGAACACCGGGAACGACGCCAGTGAGACCCAGGTCCACACCGGCCAGTCGACTGCCCGGCCCTCCATCAGCGGGACGAAGAGGGCCAGCAGCGCAGCGGTGAGCAGGGCGGTGCCGGGTAGGTCCACCCCGGCCGCCTGCTGAGCCCGGCTCTCCGGGACGAAGCGCGCCGCCAGGACCGCGGTGAGCAGCGCGAACGGGACGTTCAGCAGGAACACGGAGCGCCATCCGCTGCCGAAGAGGTCCGCCGATACCAGGAGCCCGCCGAGGACCTGGCCGATCACCACCGAAATGCCGCCCACCGCACCGTAGATGCCGAGGGCACGGGCGCGCTGCTGACCGCTGGTGGTGGCGGTGATGGTGGCGAGGACTTGCGGGAGCAGGAGCGCGGCGGAGGCTCCCTGTGCGACCCGGGCGGCGACCAGGGTCCAGGCGGTGGGGGCGACACCGCAGGCGAGCGAGGTGAGGGCGAAGAGGACCGCTCCGGCGATGAACAGCCGACGACGTCCGTAGGTGTCGCCCAGCCGCCCGCCCAGTACGAGCAGGACGGCGAAGGCGATGCCGTAGCCCGCCGCGACGAGTTCGAGCACGGCGGGGCCGGCGACCAGATCGTGGTCGATGGTCGGCAGCGCGACGTTCACTATGAAGAAGTCAAGCATCGGGAGGAACGCGCCGAGAAGGACGGTGACCAGGCCTGCGGTACCCAGCACGGGCACCGCGGGCCGGACCGGCGACGGGATATGTGGAAGCACTGTCTGCTGAGTCACGAGTACTACGATGGGGCTCCTCTCAACCTGGTACCAGAGAGTAGTTATCCGGGTATAACGACTACCTGGCAACAGGATCAGTGATGGGTCATCCTGGTGGCATGGCTACTGCTGTGGACCTTCAGACGCCCTCCGCGGAGCGGCGGCGCGAGCTCGCCACGTTCTTGCGCAGCCGGCGGGAACGCATTTCACCGGAGCAGGTCGGCCTCCCGGTGGTGGGCCGCCGCCGCACGCCCGGGTTGCGCCGCGAGGAGGTCGCCAGCCTCGCCGCGGTGGGCGTCACCTGGTACACCTGGCTCGAGCAGGGCCGCGACATCCAGGTGTCGGTCCAGGTCCTCGATGCGGTGGCCAGGGCTCTGCTGCTCGACCGCAACGAGCGCTCGCACCTGTTCACTCTCGCGGGCAGCGAGGACCCCGTGCCGGTGAAGGAGTGCGCCACCGTCTCGCCGGCCGTGCGCTCGATGGTGGAACAGCTGGACCCGTTCCCCGCGGTGGTGATCAGCAGCCGGTTCGACATCCTGGCGTACAACCGCGCGTACACCTGGCTCACCGGGGACTTGGACGTGATCCCCGAAGAGGACCGCAACATCATGTGGATGCTCTTCACTGACACTCCGTTCGCTCGGAATCTGGCGGACTGCGCGGCGGCCCGGGCCGGCGTGGTGGCCCGGTTCCGCACCGCGATGGCCGACCACGCGGCGGAACCGTCGTGGAAGTCACTGGTCGGCCGACTGCTCAAGGTCTCCCCGGACTTCCGGGAAGCATGGGAACTGCACGAGGTCTCCGGGCTGGTCAACGGCCTCAAGCAGTTCGTACTGCCGGAGGTCGGCCCGCTGCGCTTCGAGTACACCAACCTGTGGCTCGGCCCTCGGACCGGAACCCGGTTGATCGGGTACGTGCCCCAGGACGCCGAGACCCGGGCCCGGCTCCAGCAACTCGCCGCCGGAGCCTGACTGCTGACCCACCAGTCGGCAGCCCTGCCGGCAACGGCTGTCGGACCGGACGGTTCGAAGGCCACCGACCAGCACAGCAAGGCGAGCGGGCACTCCGCTCCGACCGCCATCAGCAGGGCGGCCGCTATCCCGGATCCACCGACGGCGGTGGCGAGATCGCACCCCGCGTCAGCCGTCAGCAGCACCGCGGCCAGCGCGGCTGGCCACCGGACGTCGCGGCCCCGTCGCAACATCACGGCTGTGGACAACAGCGCGGCCGCCTCCACCAGGTCGAGCACGGCCCACGGCAGCCCACCCGGCACCGCGGCCAAGCAGGCAACCCAGGGCAGCAGCAGCAAGCCGCTGGCCAGGAACGGCACTTCCAGCCGCGGCGCAGCCTCTCGTCCAGGCGCGGATATCGCCCCACCCGGCCGTTGCGCCGTACCGGAGCCGAGACGGCGGAAAGCCGGGACGGTGGCCACGCTCATGCCCATGGTCATGCCGCCCTCCCCAACTCGACGTGCTCGGCGCAGCAGGCCGCCGGTTGGGCTCGTACCCAGCGGAACCGTCCCGTTGCCGAGGCGAACCAGAACGGTCCGGAGCTCCGCACTTCGGCGGTCGTCTCAGCCCGCCGCCGCAGGCCGCCGCCGAGGAAGCCCACCGTCGGCGCCGCCCCGCACGAGGGCAGCCTGCCCCAGGCACAGGCGGTCGGCTCGGGCCCGCCGCCCCTACTTCGCCGCGCCCCGCGCAGAAGGGCACGACTCAGTCCGGACTCGACCACCACATCGAGCAACTCGCCGTGCTCGTACACCTCCATGGCGGCTCGTCGGCCAGTACGCAGTCGCACCGACCACGGGCCCACGAGGGAGAGCTGTCCGGGCAGGTCGTCGCCGAGGACCGGGTCGGCGGGGCCGGTGACCAGACCGCGGGAGTGGAACAGGGGACCGCGGCCGCAACGCATCAGGTTCGTGTTCGTCATGCCGTCAAGAATCGCGAGACGCAAAGATCTTGTCGGTAGCGCCCACGTCCGTCTTTGGGGTGTAGCTAGGTACACCCCAAAGACGGACGTGGGCACCATGGAAGCCTTGATCAACCCGCCTCTACGCTGTGCCGCATGTTCCAGTCGCACCTGCGCCAACCCGCCCGCCGCAGCTCGGCGCTGGCCCGTTGGTCCGTGGCGGCCCGACGGGACTCGCTGTTCTTGGCAGCCGGGTTCCCGCTCGGCCTGCCCTGTCTACTCGTCGTCAGCCTGCCTGTGAGCGGGATGCTGTTCGGGCTGCTCCTGCTGGCCGCCTGCCTCGACCTGCTGACCACGCTCCAACGCAGCCGGGTCCGTACGCTGCGAGGGGTCGAGATCCCGGGTCGACTGCCGCCCGGCGCGGGCTGGCTGGCCAGGATCACTGCGGGCCTGACATGGCGTCAGGCTGTCTACCACCTGGTAGTGGCCCCGCTGCAGATGCTCTGCGCCATGGTCGTGCTCGGCCTGTGGGGAGCCGGGGCCGTTCTGGTCTCGTTCTTCGGCTGGGTGTGGCTGATGCCGGCCGACAATCCGCTCCACACGCGGTCGGGCTGGGTTGGCTACGGCATGCTGGCCACGCTGGCCGGTCTGCTGTTGCTCGCCGCCGCGCCCTGGCTCGCGGCCGGCCCGGCCCTGCTCGATCTGTGGACGGTCCGCGTCCTGCTCGGCCCCAACCGCACCGAGGTACTGGAGCAGCGGGTCGAGGAACTGGCGGAGAGCCGAGCCGGCGTGGTCGATGCGGCGGACGCCGAGCGCCGCCGAATCGAACGCGACCTGCACGACGGCGCCCAGCAACGCCTGGTGTCGCTGGCCATGAACCTGGGCCTCGCCCGCCGCACGCTGCGGGACGTCCCACCTGACGCGATGGCGGTGATCGTCGCCGCGCACGAGGAGTCCCAAGCCGCCATCGAGGAGTTGCGCGACCTGATCCGCGGACTGCACCCGGTGGTCCTGGAGGACCGAGGACTCGACGCCGCGCTCTCCGGCATCGCCGCCCGCAGCCCCGTCCCGGTCCGCCTCACCGTCGAGCTGACCGGCCGGATAGCCCCCACCGTCGAGGCGGTCGCCTACTTCACCGTTTCCGAGGCGCTGGCCAACGCGGCCAAGCACGCCAAGGCGTCCCGAGTGGACCTCACCCTGCGCAGACGCGACGACCGACTCCTCATCACGGTCACCGACGACGGCATCGGCGGCGCCGACTCCGATCGCGGCACCGGCCTGACCGGTCTGCGCAAGCGCGCCGCGTCGGTGGACGGTTCGTTCGCCATCACCAGCCCCCGCGGGGGCCCCACCACCCTCACCATGGAGCTGCCATGCGAGCTGTGATCGCCGAGGACTCGGTCCTCCTCCGGGTCGGCATCGTCAAGGTCCTCGAGTCCGAGGGCTACGAGGTCGCAGCTGCGGTCGCCGACGCCGAGGCGCTGCTCACCGCGGTGGAGGAGCACCGCCCGCAGATCGTGGTGGCGGACGTCCGGATGCCACCTGGCTTCACTGACGAGGGCGTCCGTGCCGCCCTGGTCATTCGCCGTCAGTGGCCGGAGATCGCGGTACTGCTGCTCTCGCAGTATGTGGAGGAGCGCTACGCGGCAGACCTGCTGTCCACCAACACCAGCGGCGTGGGTTACCTGCTGAAGCAGCGGGTGGCCAATGTGGACGAGTTCGTCGAGGCACTCCAACGTGTCGCCGAGGGCGGCACCGCCCTCGACCCCGAGGTGGTCGCCCAACTGTTGCTCCGCCGCGACCGCGATCCGCTGCACCGGCTGACACCCCGTGAGAAGGACGTGCTGGCGCTGATGGCAGAAGGCCGCTCCAACACCGCGATCGCCGAATCCCTCGTGGTCAGCGACAGCGCAGTGGCCAAGCACATCAACTCGATCTTCACCAAGCTCGACCTTGCCCCGGCCGACGACACCCACCGGAGAGTGCTGGCCGTGCTTCGCTTCCTGGAGGTCGGCCAGTGACCGACCAGCGGGTGTCGGCTGACAGGCGACCGGGGTCCGGCAGGCGGTCGGGCGCACCCGGTCGACTTCCCGCCTGGTGGCCGGCCACGCCACTCGCTCCGGCGAAACGGCCCAGCGAAGGAGAGCGCCGTACCTGGCGGATCGTCAGCGTGCTGGTGCTCGTCGGCCTACTGCTGTCAGGCGGTGCCACCGCTTGGGCCATGCTGGCCGAGCAGGAGACCGTCGCCGAGCAGAGTTACTTCGAGTCGATCAGTCGGCTGGACATCGACTCAGGACCGGCCCGGGTCACCATCCGCGCCGGCGGCAGCGACCGCATCGTCGTCGAGGAACGGGTCGGGTGGGCGTTGGGCAGACCGGCCGTGCGCAAGGAGGTCAAGGACGGCGCCCTTGCCGTCACCGTAGGCTGCCCACGCGGCCACCAGGTGCTCGGCTGCGCGGTCGCGCTCGACATAGAGGTGCCTGCCGCGACGGTGGTGCACGCGCGAAACGGCTCCGGCCGAACGGAGGTGCACGGCATCTCGGGCGAGACCTCGGTGGAGACCGGCTCGGGCCAAGTGGAGCTGATCGCGGTCAGCGGACCGATCTGGGCCAAGGGTGGCTCCGGCCAGATCCTCGGCTCCAAGTTGAGCGCCCCCACCACCAGGGTGTTCTCCTCCTCCGCCGAGGTGGTGCTGCGCTATGACCGCGCACCCCAGTCGGTGACCGCCCGGCTCTCCTCGGGAGGGCTGACGCTCACCGTCCCCGACGACCACAACCACTACCGGGTCGATCTCTCGACGGCCAGTGGCCATCAGGACGTCGACCCGTCCATCCAGGACTCCTCGGCACCCCGCTCGCTCGACGTCACGGCCGCCTCCGGCTCCGTCACGCTCAGCCGCGGCGGCCCGCAATAGGCGGCTCGTCGAAGTGGCGCCGTCCGGCCCGGCCGACGGGTGGATGGCCGGGCTGGGCCACTCACCCGGTGAGGGACAATGAAGAGTCCCGATTCCCGCCGTAGGGGCCCGACCCGTTGAGGATCTGCCGCGCATGACCACCACGCCCGACTCCGCCCAGGCGACCCCGACGGCCTCCGCCGCCCCGGAGTTCGCTCCGCTGAACATCGGGCCGCTGCAGGTCTGGCCGCCGGTGGTGCTGGCCCCGATGGCAGGCATCACCAACGCCCCGTTCCGCACCCTGTGCCGAGAGCAGAGCGGCGGCAAGGGCCTGTACGTCTCGGAAATGATCACCACCCGGGCGCTGGTCGAGCGGAACGCCAAGACCATGCAGCTGATCAAGTTCGACCCGAGCGAGAAGCCCCGCTCGATCCAGCTGTACGGGGTGGACCCGGAGACGGTTGGCAAGGCTGCCCGGATGATCTCCTCCGAGGGCCTCGCCGACCACATCGACCTCAACTTCGGCTGCCCGGTCCCCAAGGTGACCCGCAAGGGCGGCGGCTCCGCGCTGCCGTACAAGCGCAACCTGCTGCGCGAGATCCTCCGTGAGGCGGTCTCCAACGCCGGCGAGCTCCCGGTCACCATGAAGATGCGCAAGGGCATCGACGACGACCACCTCACCTTCCTGGACGCGGGTCGGATCGGTGCCGAGGAGGGCGTCGCGGCGATCGCCCTGCACGGCCGCACCGCCGCGCAGCACTACGGCGGTACCGCGGACTGGTCCGCCATCGCCAGGCTGCGCGAGTCCGTCCCGGCCGAGATCCCGGTGCTCGGCAACGGCGATATCTGGTCCGCCGATGACGCGCTGCGGATGATGCGCGAAACGGGATGCGACGGCGTCGTGGTCGGCCGCGGCTGCCTGGGCCGCCCCTGGCTGTTCAAGGACCTGGTCGCGATCTTCGAGGGCGACGTCGACTACGCCCGCCCCACGTTCGGCTACGTCGCGCGTGCCATGGTGCGCCACGCCCAGCTCCTGGGGGAGTGGCTCGGCGACGAGGCTCGCGGCGTCATCGACTTCCGCAAGCACGTCGCCTGGTACACCAAGGGCTTCTCGGTCGGCTCCGAGCTGCGGGTGAAGCTCGCCAGCGCCAGCTCGCTGACCGAACTCACCGAGACGCTCGCCCTGGTCGACCAGGACCAGGACTGGCCGCTCGGCGCCGACGGCCCGCGTGGCCGGACCAGCGGCAACAACCGGGTGGTCCTGCCCGACGGCTGGTTGGACGATCCGTACGAGTGTGCCCGGCTCGGCGAAGACGCCGAATCGGACACCTCTGGTGGATGATCTGTCCATAGTGGCAATTTGCTGCCTCGATCGAGGCTGGCCGAAGCGTCCCAGGGGAGTTGTCCATGATGGACAAGCGGGCTCCTTCAAGGCGAAATCCAGCGACGTAACGCAATGGATCATCAACGGAACGCGACATCTTGCGTAGGCGGCCTCGCTTCGACGGCTGAGATGCGTCCGTGACGCTGGCCACATATCGTGGCGAGTGACGGTCAGTCAGCGGAGTTCGCCAAGGTGTACAAGTCCGGATCGCTTCCCGAACGGGCCCCTCGGTGGATCGGCGCAGCTGGCTGCAGGAAATCAAGCCGGGGAAACGCGGCGAGGCGAGAGCCGTAACTCTCTGTCCGGTTCGTGTGAGCTTCAGGTTTCGATGCCTTCACTTCTTGAACGATAACTAGCGTCATCCGGACGATTTCGAGAAGACAGGCAAACGCCTACTCGGGCATTCGATCTGCTGGTCAATCGGCTGCTCGGCAGCTCGTACGAGCTATTCGCTCCCCTACACGGCCTTCGAAATGGGTATGTTCTCCGGCGTCAGGGCAACCGTGTGCGAGGAGAGCGACCCGTGGCGGCGAAGCAGAAGTTTGTTTACTCCTTCACCGAAGGAAACAAGGACCTGAAGGATCTTCTCGGCGGGAAGGGTGCGAACCTCGCCGAGATGACCAACCTGGGCCTTCCCGTCCCTCCGGGGTTCACCATCACCACCGAGGCCTGCAAGGTCTTCCTGGAGACCGGCCGTGAGCCGGCCTCGCTGAACGAGGAGATCTCCGGCCATCTGGTCGCCCTCGAGCAGGGGATGGGCAAGCAGCTCGGCCAGGCCGACAACCCGCTGCTGGTCTCGGTCCGCTCGGGCGCCAAGTTCTCCATGCCCGGCATGATGGACACCGTCCTGAACATCGGTCTCTCCGACGCCTCGGTGACCGGGCTCGCCGCCCAGTCCGGCAACGAGCGCTTCGCCTGGGACTCCTACCGTCGTCTGGTCCAGATGTTCGGCAAGACCGTCCTGGGTGTCGACGGCGAGCTGTTCGAAGAGGCGCTGGACGAGGCCAAGCACGCCAAGGGCACCGCCAACGACCTGGACCTGACCGGCGAGGACCTGAAGGCGCTGGTCGAGACCTTCAAGGCGATCGTGCTCCGGGAGACCGGCCGGGCGTTCCCGCAGGACCCGCGCGAGCAGCTGGACCTGGCGATCCACGCCGTCTTCCACTCCTGGAACGGCGACCGCGCCCGCCTGTACCGCCGTCAGGAGCGCATCCCGAACGATCTGGGCACTGCCGTCAACGTCTGCACCATGGTCTTCGGCAACCTCGGCGAGGACTCGGGCACCGGTGTCGCCTTCACCCGCGACCCCTCCACCGGCACCCAGGGCGTCTACGGCGACTACCTGCAGAACGCCCAAGGCGAGGACGTGGTGGCGGGCATCCGCAACACCCTCCAGCTGGCCGACCTGGAGCAGCTCGACAAGAAGTCGTACGACGAGCTGATGACCATCATGCAGACCCTGGAGAACCACTACCGGGACCTGTGCGACATCGAGTTCACCATCGAGCGCGGCAAGCTCTGGATGCTGCAGACCCGCGTCGGCAAGCGCACCGCCGCCGCCGCGTTCCGGATCGCGGTCCAGCTGGTCGACCAGGGCCTGATCGACCTCGACGAGGCGCTGCACCGCGTCACCGGCGGCCAGCTCGCCCAGCTGATGTTCCCGCGCTTCGCCCCCACCTCGGAGACCAAGCCGGTCGCGTACGGCATCGCTGCCTCGCCCGGCGCGGCGGTCGGCAAGGTGGTCTTCGACTCCTACACCGCGGTGAAGTGGTCGCGTTCCGGCGAGCAGGTCATCCTGGTCCGCCGCGAGACCAACCCCGACGACCTCGAGGGCATGATCGCGGCCGAGGGCATCCTCACCTCCCGCGGTGGCAAGACCTCGCACGCGGCCGTGGTCGCCCGCGGCATGGGCAAGACCTGTGTCTGTGGCGCCGAGGAACTCGAGGTCGACACCAAGAACCGCAAGTTCACCACGGCCGACGGCCATGTCGTCCACGAAGGCGACGTGGTGTCCATCGACGGCGCCAACGGCAAGGTGTACCTGGGCGAGGTCCCGGTCCTGCCGTCCCCGGTGGTCGAGTACTTCGAGGGCACCCTGCACGCCGGCGCCGACGTCCAGGGCGGACTGGTCCAGGCCGTGCACCGCCTGATGTCGCACGCCGACGGCCGTCGCCGCCTCGCGGTACGCGCCAACGCCGACAACGCCGAGGACGCGAACCGCGCCCGCCGGTACGGTGCCCAGGGCATCGGCCTGTGCCGCACCGAGCACATGTTCCTCGGCGAGGAGCGGCGCAAGGAGGTCGAGCACCTGATCCTGGCGGACAACGACAAGGACCGCGAGACCGCGCTGTCCAGCCTGCTGCCGCTGCAGAAGGGCGACTTCCTGGAGCTGTTCCAGTCGATGGACGGGCTCCCGGTGACGGTCCGTCTGCTCGACCCGCCGCTTCACGAGTTCCTTCCCGACATCACCGAGCTGTCGGTGCGCGTCGCCCTCGCCGAGGCCCGCAAGGACCCGAACGAGAACGACCTGCGCCTGCTCCAGGCCGTGCACCGCCTGCACGAGGCCAACCCGATGCTGGGTCTGCGCGGCGTTCGCCTCGGCCTGGTCATCCCCGGCCTGTTCGGCATGCAGGTCCGGGCCATCGCCGAGGCCGCGGCCGAGCGGAAGCTGGCGGGCGGCGACCCGCGCCCCGAGGTGATGATCCCGCTGGTCGGCACCGTCCAGGAGCTGGAGCTGGTCCGCGACGAGTGCGAGCGGGTGCTCGCCGAGGTCGCCGCCTCCACCCGCGTCAACCTGGACATCAAGCTCGGCACCATGATCGAGCTGCCGCGTGCCGCCGTGACGGCCGGTCAGATCGCCGAGGCCGCCGACTTCTTCTCCTTCGGCACCAACGACCTGACCCAGACCGTCTGGGGCTTTTCCCGCGACGACGTCGAGGCCTCGTTCTTCACGGCCTACCTGGAGAAGGGCATCTTCGGCGTCAGTCCGTTCGAGACCATCGACCGCGACGGCGTCGGCGCCCTGGTCAAGAACGCCGCCCAGGCCGGTCGGGCCACCCGCCCCGACCTCAAGCTCGGCGTCTGCGGCGAGCACGGCGGTGACCCCGACTCGGTCCACTTCTTCCACGAGGTGGGGCTGGACTACGTATCCTGCTCTCCCTTCCGGATTCCGGTGGCGCGCCTGGAAGCGGGCCGCGCCGCCATCGAGACGGCGGGAAGCGACTCGCGCTGACACGAAACAGCGCGATTCACTGACCGCAACCCCTCCGTCGGGGAGGGGCGTACGGCGGAGCTCGGCGCAGGAGAGCCGCCGTACGTAGCAGCCGGGGCGGGAACGGACAATGGCGTCCGCTCCCGCCCCGGTTTCGTTGTGCCCCGGCTGCGGAGCTGCCCGTCCGTGTGAACCCGATACGGCAAGCTGGGCCCATGAGCAGCCGAAACCGCCTGATCACCCTCGCATTCCTGGTCGTCCTCGGCATCGGGGCCGCGGTGGCCGCCCTCCTGGGAGGCAGTGGCTCAGGCAGTCCGACCGCCGCGAAGTCCCCGTCCGCCCGAGCCTCGTGGGTCCCCACCAGTCAGGCGCTCGCCGACGTCTGCCGCAGCCGACTGCCGGCGCAGGCCCAGGACACCCTCGGCCTGATCACCAAGGGCGGTCCCTACCCCTACCGCTCCGACGGCATCGTCTTCGAGAACCGCGAGAGCCGGCTGCCCCGCCAGAACAAGGGCTACTACCACGAGTTCACCGTGGTCACCCCGGGCTCGGACGACCGTGGCACCCGACGGATCGTCACCGGCAGTGCGGGCGAGCAGTACTGGACGGCCGACCACTACGCCACCTTTCAGGAGATCGACGCCCGCTGCTGACGCACCCTCATCCGGCACCGCGAGAGTTCCCTCGGAAAATAACTTTCCACTCCGGAAAGTATGTGACAGAGTGCCAGTACTTGATTCGGCGACGGGCCGGATCTGACGGGACGTCCACTCGGGGGAGTCGATGGCTGACGACAAGTACCTCACCCACCAGGAGACCGCGGCGCTCTCGCCCGCCGAAGCGCTCGCCCTCGCCGGCCGCGCCCGAGCGGCAGCCCGGCGGCCCGCGCCGTTGCCCTGGTGGTACGGGCCGGGCATCGGAGCGTCCTTCGCCGCCTACGGGGCGGCGCTCGGGCAGAGCTTCCGCCACCAGTGGCAGTGGCTGATACCGCTGTGCGCGCTCGGCCTGGTCGTGGTGCTCGCGGTGATAGTGCGAGTGGCGGCCCGCGCCAGCGGAGTCGCCAGGCTCGCCGAGCGCGGCCTTCCGCCGCACACGTTCCCTGCACTCGGCGCGGTCGTCCTCGTCGCAGCCGTGGCAGGGCTCGCCACCTGGCTGGTCAGCGGCGACCAACGATGGGCGATAACCGCCGCAGGCGCCGCCGGAGGGCTGGCGCTCTGGGGCGTCATCAGCCTGATCAACCGTCAAGTCAAGGAGCAGACCATGAGCAGCGAGCAGTGAACGGACTGGACCCCATACTCCACCAGCCCACCAAGCTCACCGTCCTGGCGTTCCTCAGCGGATGCCTGGAGGCCGAGTTCTCGGTGGTCCGGGACTACTGCCAGGTCTCGGACTCGGTGCTCAGCAAGACCGCGTCCAGCCTGGAGGCGTCCGGCTATCTCCGAGCCCGCAAGGGATACGTGGGCAAGCGGCCCCGCACGTGGCTCTCGGCCACCGAGCGCGGCCGAGCCGTCCTCGCGGCCCACCTCGCTGCACTCCAGCAGCTCGCCGCCGCCGCCGAGGCGGCCGGGGCCGAGGCCGGCCCGGAGGAGGGATGATCCAGCAGCCGACGTGCGCCGCGCAGCCGGCGGAGTGTCAGATCGATCACATCGAAGGAGCGGAGGTGAGGCGAACCCCCATGGTTGCCCGGCTCCTTGACAACTCGACAGAGTGTCCAAGCCGCACAGCCCCGTGCATGCCACCGGGGTGATCAGGCGGAGCGGGTTCGCCGCACCGTCCGATCACCCCGGTGGGGTCCGGCTCACCGCACCCGCGGGAGCCGGAAGGGCCGTCTCAGGCGGCCGGGATCAGGGAGCCGCCGATCATCGACTCGCCGACCAGGGAGCCGCCGTGTCTAAGGCACTCCTGGTTGAGCGGCGCCGGGTCGGGCGCGCTGGGCGAGGTCGCGGCGGCGATCCGCAGCTCGATGATGTCGCGGACGGCCGGCCACTCCTCGTCCAGGATCGAGTAGAACGCGGTGGACCGAACCACCCCGTCAAGGCCGCGCGAGTGCGCTCGGCGCACCCCTTCGGGGGTGGCTCCGAGGCGCTCGATCGCGATCCGCGAGCGGGTGTTGCGGGCATCCGCCCGCAGGGAGATCCGCCGAACGCTCCACTGCTCGAAGGCGTACCGCAGCATCAGCAGCTTGGCCTCGGTGTTGATGCCGGTGCCCTGCGCCCGCGGCGAAAGCCAGGTATTCCCGATCTCTGCCGCGTCCGGAACCGCTTCCTGCGGATCTCCGTAGGGCACCCCCGGCATCGGCGGCCACACCAGCGGACCCTGCCAGTAGTCCAGTTCCAGGAACCGGGTCGAGCCGACCACCCGGTTCTCGGCGACGCTCACCGTCGCGAAGGGCAGGGACCGGCCCGCCGCCTGATCAGCGAGGGCGCGCGCGATGTAATCCCGGGCGGCTTCGAGGCCGTGCGGGACAGGGGTGAAGGCGTAGGTCGTACGGTCCTCAGCGCCTGCCTCGGCCAGGGCCGGGGCGTGGTACTCGGCGAGGGGCTCCAGCCGCACGGTGCGGCCGTAGAGGGTGACGGGTACGGGCACGGATCCTTCGGTCCTTCGGCGGTCGTCGGGGCCCGCGTGCCGGGTTCGCGGCTCGAGGGCAGTGGTCGTTCGCCCCGGCCCCGGAGGCGGCCGACCGGGCTCGCCACGCCAGAGGCTCGGGCGTGCGGCGGGTCGGCGGCCCGGAGGCGGGCAGCGCGGTGCCGGTACGGACACGGGTCTACGGACCGATCCGGCGGGATGAGCGACGGGACAGTGTGCGTCCGCGAGATGGCCGAGAGAGAAACGAGATCACGAAGCGAAGCAGGCGGCCAGGTGAAGGCAAGGTGCGCAGAGAGTGGCTGGCCGCGCAAACGGACCGGGGCGTGGCCCACGACGTGACAGACGGCGTGGCGCGACGACGCGACGATGCGAGGCAGCGAGAGGACGATACCCGCCAGAAGGCGGTGCGTCACTTCGCGGCGCGCCAACGAGCGCGCGCGGATCCTTTCGGCACGCCGTGACGCCCTGCCATAGTACCCTCCGGCTGCCACGCCACGCCCACGACCAGCGGCTTTATCGGAAGGTGAGAGGATTTGAGAGACGGCGTGAAGACTCGGGCTGGGGCGGGAATGTCAGCGAGCCGCCGCACGCTGGACAGAGCAGATCAGAAAGCATTCCGCGACGACGATACGGAACGGGGTTGGGTGCACCGTGCGTGATCCCAAGGAGCTGTACGAGCTGGAACCACAGGGGGTGACGGCCCTCGCGGCGGCACGCGCCGCGGCCGAGGCGGGCACCGGTCTTGTGCTGCTGTACCACTTCGAGGGCTTCATGGACGCGGGCGAGGCCGGCGACCAGGTGGTGACCCACCTGCTGGAGCACGGATCGCCGCAGGTGGTGGCCCGTTTCGACCACGACCGGCTGGTGGACTACCGAGCCCGCCGCCCCGTGATGACCTTCGACCGTGAGAGCTGGACGGACTACGACCCGCCGGAGATCCTGCTCCAGTTGGTGCGTGACTCGGTGGGAGCGCCGTTCCTGGTGCTCACTGGCCCCGAGCCGGACACCGAGTGGGAGCTGTTCACCGCAGCCGTCCGGGACCTGGTCGAGCGCTTCGAGGTCCGGCTCTCCGTCGCCTTCCACGGCATCCCGATGGGCGTGCCGCACACCCGCCCGGTCGGCCTCACCCCGCACGGCAACCGGCTCGACCTGTCCACCGGCCACCCCAAGTGGTTCGACCAGGCGCAGGTGCCGGGGAGCGCCCAGGCGCTGGTGGAGTACCGGCTCTCCGAGTCCGGGCACGACGTCCTCGGCTTCTCCGCCCACGTGCCGCACTACATCGCGCGCTCGGCCTACCCGGCGGCCGCGGTGGCGATCCTGGAGGCGGTCCAGTCCGCCACCGGGCTGGTCCTGCCCGGCAGTGAACTGCGCGGCCGGGTCGACGAGGTCAACGCCGAGATCGACAGCCAACTCGCTGAGGGCGACGGCGATCTGCGCTCCGCGATCCAGGGCATGGAAGGCCAGTACGACGCGGTTTCCGGCGCGGTCGGCAGGGAGAGCCTGCTCGCCGAGGCGGCCGACCTCCCCTCCGCCGACGAGCTGGGCCGGCGGTTCGAGGAGTTCCTGGCTGAGCACGAGCGCGGCGCCGAGTAGGTGCGCCGGGGGATCCTGGTCGTCGCCGCGGCGGCCCTGATAGGCGTGGCCGGTTGCAGCGGCGGGGGTAACCCGAAGCCCGGCCCTGACAAGGCGTCCCCGACTGCATCGGCGACCCGGATCACCGGGCCGTACGTGGCGCTCGGGGACTCCTACACCTCGGGGCTGCGCATCCCGCCACAAGGCGGCACCCCGGAAGGCTGCGGGCGCTCCGGGGTCAACTACCCGTCGTTGGTGGCGCGGCAGCTCGATCTGAGTGCCTTCACGGACGTGAGCTGCAGTGGAGCGCGGACGGGGGACCTGACGGCGGCTCAACAGACCAGTGGCGGGGCCAACCCGCCGCAGCTGGACGCGCTGACCTCGGCCACCCGGCTGGTGACGCTGGGGATCGGCGGCAACGACGCCGGGTTCCTGGACGTGATCGGCCGCTGCGCGATGGAGAACGTGAAGCACGTTCTGCTCGGTGGGGGCTCCGACGCCCCGTGCCGGGCGTACTACACCACCGGCGGCGGGCGGAACGAAGTCCAGCAGAAGGTGGATGCCACCGGGGAGTGGCTCACCGCCGCCCTGGGTGAGATCAAGCGCCGGGCACCTGACGCCAAGGTGCTCCTCGTCGGCTATCCGGCTCTGCTCCCGCAGGATCCGGCGACCTGCTCCGCCACGTTGGGCGACGACATCGCGGCCGGCGATGTGAGATTCGTCGCGGCGCAGGAACAGCAGCTGAACGCGATGCTTAGGCAACGGGCCGAGGCGGCCGGGGTGGCCTTCATCGACACCTACACGGCCTCGTCAGGACACGACATGTGCGCCGCGCCCGGCACCCGTTGGATCGAGCCCCCGGAGCCCACCCAGGGCCTGGCTCCGATCCACCCGAACGCCCAGGGCCAGCAAGGGATGGCGGCTGCCGTGCTCGGCGCGCTGAGGTAGTGGCGCTGACCCCGTCGTCCGATCCCGCCGCCCGGAGCGGGCGGCGGGATCGGGGCGGAGCTGATCGGGGGCCGGTGGGGCCTTGGTCAGGCCGTGCGGACCGAGTGGACGGCGATCCGGACGGTGTCGTCGTCCAGGCACTCTCCGGTGAGCAGGTCGAATCGCTGCTTCAGCAGCGGCGACGCGACGTAGACCCGGCCGTCCGCGGTGGAGCCGAGCAGGCCGCGCGAGAGCACGTACGCCCCGGTGAACGGATCCCGGTTGTCGGTGGCGTAGAGCCGGTCGTTGCCGTCCCGGAAGACCGCGGCCTGACGGCCGTCCGGCAGCAGCACGGCCACACCCCGGCCGGGCACGAGCAGCTCCGGGTCGCAGACCGGTGCCCAGCCGGCGCCGGCGAGCAGTTCGATCCGTAGGGCGGAGGCGGTGGTGGTCATCGGGCTTCCTCCAGGAGACGGGTGGCGGAGAGCGGTGCGTTGTCGGGGTCGAGGGCGGCGAGCAGCTGCTCCTCGGTGGCCAGCAGCACCAGGTCGGGCTTGATCTGGTCCCGCTCGGGGGTGAAGCGGATGCTCGGGTCGGGAACCCCGGGGGCGTTGACGAAGGAGACGAAGCGGCGCATCCGCTCCGGGTCGGCCAGGGTGGCCGCCCACTCGTCCTGGTAGTCCTCGATGTGATGCGCCATCAGCGCCTGCAGCTCGTCGGCGATTCCGAGCGAGTCCTCGACCACCACCTCGCGGACGTGGTCCAGCCCGCCGTCGATCCGCTCCAGCCAGGTGGAGGTGCGCTCCAGCCGGTCCGCGGTGCGGATGTAGAACATCAGGAAGCGGTCGATCAGCCGGATCAACTGCTCATCGTCCAGGTCCTGGGCCAACAGGTCGGCGTGCCGGGGAGTGGCGCCGCCGTTGCCGCCGACGTAGAGGTTCCAGCCGTTGGTGGTGGCGATGACGCCGAAGTCCTTGCCGCGGGCCTCGGCGCACTCCCGGGCGCAGCCGGAGACGGCGGACTTCAGCTTGTGCGGGGACCGCAGGCCCCGGTAGCGCAGTTCGAGCTGGATCGCCATGGCGACCGAGTCCTGCACGCCGTAGCGGCACCACGTCGAGCCGACGCAGGACTTCACCGTGCGCAGCGACTTCCCGTAGGCGTGGCCGGACTCGAACCCGGCCGCCACCAGGCGGCTCCAGATCCGCGGCAACTGGTCGACGCTGGCACCGAACAGGTCGATCCGCTGACCACCGGTGATCTTGGTGTAGAGGCCGAACTCCTGGGCCACCTCGCCGATCACGATCAGCTTGTCCGGAGTGATCTCACCGCCGGGGATCCGCGGCACCACCGAGTAGGACCCGTTCTTCTGCAGGTTGGCCAGGAAGTGGTCGTTGGTGTCCTGCAGAGCGCTCTGCTCGCCGTCGAGGATGTGACCGGAGGCCTCCAGCTCGGGTGCCAGCGAGGCGATGATCGAGGCCACCGTCGGCTTGCAGATCTCGCAGCCCTCGGCGCCCTCCGGGGCGCGGCCGTGCTCGGCGAGCAGCTGACGGTGCGTCGCGATCCGCCGCACCAGGACGATCTCGTACAGCTCGGCGCGGGTGTGCGCGAAGCACGGGCACAGGCCCTTGTCGACCTCGACTCCGCTCGCCTCCAGCTCGTCGGCGATGATCGTGCCGAGCAGCTTCACGCAGGAGCCGCAGTTGGTGCCGGCCCGGGTGCACTTCTTCACCTCGGGGACGGTGGTGCAGTCGTGGTCGGTGACGGCGGCCCGGATCGTGCCCTTGGTGACGTTGTTGCAGCTGCAGATCACCGCGTCGTCTGGCAGGGCGGAACTGCCCAGCGACACCGCGGAGTCCACCCCGGCGGGGAGGACGAGCGACTCGGCGGGGACGGGCAGCGGCTTGCCGGTGCCGGCCAGCGGTCGGAGCGTCGCGTAGGCGGAGGCGTCGCCGACCAGGATGCCGCCGAGCAGTGCACCCTCGCCGGTGACCACCAGCTTCTTGTAGACGCCGCTGCGGGAGTCGGAGTACACCACGTCGAGTGCGCCGGGGGTGGTGCCGAAGGCGTCGCCGAAGCTGGCGACGTCCACCCCGAGGAGCTTCAGCTTGGTGGAGAGGTCCGCGCCGGTGAACGGCTGGGCGGCCTGTTCAGCGAGCTGCTGGGCCACCGAGACGGCCATCTCGTACCCGGGGGCGACCAGGCCGTACACCCGGCCGTCGACCGCGAGGGCGCACTCGCCGATCGCGTAGACGTGCTCGTCGGAGGTGCGGCAGTGTGCGTCCACCGCGATGCCGCCGCGCTCACCGACTGTCAGGCCGGCCTCCCGGGCCAGCTGGTCGCGGGGGCGGACACCGGCGGAGAACACCACCAGTTCGGTCGCCAGCTCCGAGTCGTCGGTGAAGGACATGCCGACCGCGCGGCCCTCGGAGACGGTGATCGACTTGGTGCCGATCCCGGTGTGGACCACCACGCCCAACGACTCGATGGTCCGTCGCAGCGCTGCGCCGCCGGCCTCGTCGACCTGCACGGGCATCAGACGCGGTGCGAACTCCACCACGTGGGTCTCCAGCCCGAGGCCCTTGAGCGCACCGGCCGCCTCCAGCCCGAGCAGGCCGCCGCCGACCACCGCGCCCACCGTGGCCCGGGCGGCGTACGACTCGATCGCCTGGAGGTCCTCGATGGTGCGGTAGACGAAGCACCCCTCGGCGTCCCGGCCGTCGACCGGGGGCACGAAGGGGTAGGAACCGGTGGCCAGCACCAGCGTGTCGTAAGCGATGGTGTGCCCGGCGGCCGTGGTGACGGTCCGGGCCGCCGGGTCGAGTGAGACGGCGGGGGAGGAGAGGTGCACCTCGTACCCGTGCCGATCGGTGAAGCCTTCTTCGGCGAGCAGCAGGTCCTCGGCGCTCTTGCCGGAGAAGTAGGAGGTCAGTCCGACCCGGTCGTAGGCCGGGCGGGGTTCCTCGGCGAGGACGACGACCCGGTAGCGGTCGGCGGCTCCGGTGTCGGCCAGGGCTTCCAGGAAGCGGTGGCCGACCATGCCGTAGCCGACCAGGAGCAGTGTGGGCTTGGCAGTGGTCATCGGGAAGTCCCTCCGAGGTCGTGCTCCGGGTGGCGAGCAGCTGGAGCTGGCGGGCTGACGGGGCGTCGACCGACCGGGTGGGCGATGATCCGGCGGTAGAGGACACCGGCGCCTCCGGTCCGTCGGAGGCTGCCGCCCGGGTGTGTCCTAGGCCGTGAGGAGCCCGGTCGCTGTCATGGCTCAGAGCATGGTCGGAGGGTGTTACCCGACCGGTGCCACCCTGTTTCGCCACCGGAACTTCGACCTCATCATCTCCCCGGGCCAGTTGTGAGAGCACCACCGACGGGGCGCTCTGGTGCCGGACTCGCGACTCCGTTCGACAGTTCGGAGCTCGCTCGTGCGTTCAGTGGAGCTGAGTGATGATCAGGCCCCTTTAGCAGGTGGGAGATGGGTGAGGAGGGGCAACCAGCGATCCTGAACGGGATTCGCGGAGAAGTCGGTACGGTCCGGGGTCCGAGTGCGTACTCTGCAGTACAGGGGAGCGGATTCGGACATCCGGTCCGAGTCAAGCCGGGGGCTGGCATGGCGGCAGACACGGGTGTGAGCGGCCGGACTGCCCACTCCGTTGTGCTGACACCACCACCACGGCGATCACGACCGGCAAGGCCCCGTCACCCGGCCCCGTCACCCCGCCTTGCGCAGCATCGCGGGTGGGAGCGGCACGGCTTTCTTACGCAGGCGGCTCGCAGGATCGGTCGAGTAGGACGGACAAGCGGCGTCCAACGGGGTGGTGGAGGCGCTGATGGAAGCAGTTGAGCGACTCGGACAGCCCGGGCAGGGCGACCTGACGATCTCCTGGTTCGAGCGGGCCGTGCAGGAGTGCCGTCCGGAGGCGATGGCCGAGTACGCCCGCAGCTGCGCGGCCGACGGTCGGACCGAACAGGCGGTCGCCTGGTGGGAACGTGCCTGGCAACACGGTTGCACCGCAGTCCCGTACGAGGCGGCCCGACTGCTCGAGTCGGTCGGGCGGATCGACGAAGCGGCGGCCTGGTACGAGCGCGCCGCCGAAGCGGGTGACGAGGACGCCTGGTACGAGGCGGCGGCGATGTTCGCCCGGCACGGCCAGTACGACAACCTGCCCTGGTATGCGCACATCGGCGACCACCAGGCCCTGCGTGAACGAGCCGAGCGGTGCGAGCGCGAAGGGGCCCTGACGGAGGCGTTGACCTGGTACGGGAAGGCGGCCGACGCCGGCAGTGAGGCCGCGCTGTTCCAGGCCGCCGACATGCTGGAGCGCCAGGGCGACACCGGGGAGGCGGTCACCTGGTACGAGCGTGCCGCCGATCGTGGTGATGCCTACGCGATGCGTGAACTCGGCCGCCTGCTCGCCGACCTGGGCCGCCTGGGGGAGTCCGCCAAGTGGTATCGGGCAGCGGTCGCGGCCGGTGATCGTCATGCCCTGCCCGGGGGCATCGACGCATCGGTCCTGTCCGGTGCCATCAACGCGTCGGTCCTGTCCGGCGCGCCCGGCGTACCGCACCTTCCCGGCCGCGCGGCGCAGTTCGGTCCGCCTCGTCGTGCGGCTGCGCGAACGGAAGAGGTCCCGGCCGCCGCTGGTTCCGCCGAGTCGGAGGTCGACGCCAGTGCGGAGGCCCGGTTGCTGCGAGAGGCGATCGGGCTGCTGCAGGAAGCGGGCCGGTACTTCGAGGCGGACCTGCTGGCACGCAGCGAGGATCGCCCGGAGGCCGACCGGTTGCGGGAGGCGGCGCGGATGCTGTCCGGCTCCGGCGTGCTTGACCAGGCCATCCACTGGCTGCAGCGGCTTGCCGAAGCCGGGGACAACCAGGCGGCCCGGGAAGCGGCCGAGATACTGGAGACGCGCGGCCGGATCGACGAGGCACTGGAGTGGTACCAGCGCGCAGCCGAAGCCGGCGACCGGGACGCCCTGCTCGCAGCCGCCCGCATGCTCGCCGAACGCCGCCAGCCGGAGCGCGCGTTGGAGTGGTACCGCCGCGCCGCGGAGGCAGGCGACCTGGTGGCCCACACCGAGGCGTTGACGCTTCGGGAGGACTTGGCCGGAACGCACGAGGCGCCGACCGACCTGCGGCGTTCCGGTGGTGCGGCCGCGTCGGGGCCTGCCGCGCGGGGCTCGGCGAAGCCACTCACCGCGCCTGTCCCGCGCATTGGCTTACAGTCAGCCGAGGCGGTGTCGACTGTCCGGACGGCCGTCGTCGCAGTCAGCCGTCCCGCGCCCACGGTTGCCGTTCCGACGTCGGAGCGCCGAATCCGCGTCCCCCGTCAGCCCGGGTCCCGGGCCGGTGCCAGCCGCTGACCCGTCCCGCATCGGTCAGCCGTCCGGTCGCAGGGCTGTCGGGCTGTCCAGAACGGCCGGATGCACGGGTCGGCTGCTCACCACAGGTCGCCCGGTGGGTGAGAGCGGAGAAATCACCCGTGACCGGCGGGCAACCGGGGTGAAACAGGGGTTCGGCAGGCTGGCATCATGACCACCACCTCACTTCCCGGCCGCGTCGCCCCGTTGCGGGTGCTGCACACGGCCCGCCGGCCGGCCCTGGTGCTGGTGGCGCACGGTTCGCACGACCCCGCCGCAGCAGCCGAGATAGCCCGGCTGCACGCCCGCCTGCAATCCGTCCGGCCCGAGTTGGACATCAGGCTCGGCCACCTCGGGCTGAACGCCCCGCTGCTGCCCGAGGTGCTGGACGAGCTGACCGGCCGGGTGGTGCTGGTGCCACTGCTGCTCGGTCGCGGCTACCACAGCAAGATTGACATCCCGCGGCTGCTCGCCGCCGCCGACCACCTGGACGGCGAGTGTGCCCCGCCGCTCGGCCCGGACCCGCTGTTGGTGGAGGCGCTGGCCGACCGGTTGGCGTCGGCCGGCTGGAGTGGTGAACCCGTGGTGCTGGCCGCCTCCGGCTCCCGCGATCCGGACGCCGCCCGTGACACCGAGGCACAGGCCGCACTGCTCGCCGCCCGACTCGGTGTCACCGTCCGCCCGGGCTACGTGACAGCCGCCGGGCCGAGCGTCGCCGCCGCGGTCGCCGAGCTCTCCGACGATGGCCGCCACCGCGTCGCGGTCGCCTCGTACTTCACCGCCCCAGGTGACTTCGCCCGCCTCGCCGCCGCGGCCGGGGCCGCCCTGACGTCCGCCCCGCTCGGTGACCACCCGCTGCTCGCCCGCCTCGTGCTGGACCGCTACCAGTCGTTCCTCTCCCGAACGGCACGGCGCGTCGGCTGACCTGCGGTACCAGGCCAGGTCTGACCAGCTGAGCCGCCGACACCCAGCACGGAACTCTCGCTGTCAACGCTGCCGCCCAGCCGGCCGCGTGGCGAGCCCCCGGGGGGTGCTGTCGATCAGTCCTGACGCCAGGTCAGTCCCGGTACTCGGCCGCTGTCGCGGACGCCGTCACGGCCGGCTGTCGTGCGGTCACCGGGCCGAGGGAGGTCGCCCGTTCGGTGGGCAGGTCCCGCACGCTTCGCATCGGCGAGCACCAGAGCACCAGGGCGGCCAGCGGAACCCCGGCAGTCATCAGCCACATCGCGGGCCGGACGCCGAGTTCGGTGCCGAGGACGCCCGCCAGCACCGCGCCGACCGGGATCGCGCCGAAGTTGAGCACCGCGCCGCTGGCGGAGAGTCGGCCGAGCAACTCCGGCGGGCAGTAGCGCTGCTGGAAGGTGGCCTTGATGACGTTGCCCGCGACCACACCGGCGGACGCCCCGAAGCCGCCGAGCAGGTACCAGACCAGTCCGGCGCCGCGGCTGGTCAGCGGGATGAGGACGGTCAGTGCGGGCAGGGCGAGTTCGAGCACCAGCATGCCGCGCGAGGAGCCGAGCCGGGCCGCGACCCGGCGGGCGATGGCCGCTCCGACGATGCCGCCCGTGGAGGCGAGCGCGACCAGCAGACCCACGGTGCCCTCGCCGAGGCCGACCTCGCGGATCAGGAAGACCACCAGCAGCGACTGATAACCCGTCAGCACCAGGTTGGACGTGGCGCCGAACAGGGTGAAGGTGCGGAACCAGACGTCGGAGCCGAGCAGCCGCAGTCCCTCGCCGATCTCCTTGCGCAGCGCCCGGCGGGGGCGGTCGGCGCGGCTGGTCTCCCGGTGGCCGATCCGCGCGGTGCACCAGAGTGACAGCAGGAAGGTGGCCGTGTTGGCGAGCAAGCCGTTGACCGGCCCGGCCAGTTGGGCGATCAGGCCGCCGCTGCCGAGCCCGGCGATACCGGCGGCGGAGGCGCTGCCGTGCAGCTTGGCGTTGCCCTCGGCCTGGTCGACGGGGTCGAGCACCTGCGGAAGGTAGGCGGTGTACGCGGTCTGGAAGAACACGCCGGCCGCACCGGCCAGAAGCGCGACGACCAGCAGTTGGGCCAGCGTCAGCACCCCGGCGAGCGCCGCCAGCGGGACGGTGGCGAACAGCAGCAGCGCCGCGGCGGAGGAGGCGAGCATGATCGGCCGGCTCGGCAACCGGTCCACCCAGACCCCGACCGGGAGCCCGATCAGCAGCCACGGCAGCCAGCCGGCGGCGCTGAGCAGCCCGACCTCGAAGGTGTCGGCGTGCAGCGTGGTGACGGCGATCAGGGGCAGCGCCAGGCCGGTGACGGCGGAGCCGTACTTGTTGGCGGTCTCGCCCGTCCACAGCAGGCGGAAGTCGCGGTGCCGGCGGAGCAGGCCCACCCGTCGGACGGTCGGGGCGGCGGGCAGGGCGGCGGGCTCGGTCACGGCTGGTCGGGATCCTTTCGGGGCATGGCCTGGATCTGGACGATGACGGGTCGGGCGTCCGGGTCGGGGGTGGCGTCCGGATCGGGCGTGTGGCGGGTGACCACGGCGAACAGCTCCTCGTTGAGCGCCTTGAGCTGAGCGGGCGTCAGCCTGAGGTTGGTCCAGTCGCTCATGGAGCCGGCGCCGCGCCACTCGCCCTCCCAGTCGGCGGCCAGCGAGTCGGCGACCCGCTGGTACTGGCGGCGGAGGTTCTCGGACAGGAAGAACGAGAGCGCGTCCTGAGCGCCGGAGTCCTGGTCGAAGTCGGTGGTGGCGAGCACGTTCTGGCTGCGGACGGCCCGCCACCAGCGCTCCCGCTTGGTACCGCGGCCGGTCTCCTCCTCGATGAAGCCGTGCTCGGCGAGGTGCCGCAGGTGCCAGCTGGTGGTGCCGGTGGACTCGCCGGTCCGCTGGGCCAGCAGGGCGGAGGTGGCGGGCCCGTGAAGCCGCAGCTCCTCCAGCAGCCGCATGCGCAGCGGGTGGGCCAGCCCGCGGAGGCTGCCGGCGTCGATCCGGCGGCGCGGCTGCTGCCGGTCCTGCGACTGCGCGTCCTGCGGCGGCTGCGGAGTGGGGCGGTCTTCGGGGCGGTGCTCGTTCATGGAGGCAACACTAGAGTGCAGAGGATTCTCTGCATAGACCTCTTTGCAGAGAATCCTCTGCAACATTCTCGGCGACATTCTCGGCGACGTGCTCGGCGGCGTTCGCTGCAGCATGGGATCGGGTGCCAGAGGGTGCACGAGCCGCACCCCCCTCTCCAACTCCCGTGCCACCGTGGGAGAGTCGGCGCGTGACCCGACTGGCCGACCCGCTGCGCTTCCTCACCGAACTGATCGCCTGGATCGCCGTCCCGTGGGCGCTCGCCCCGCACTCGGTGGCCCTGGCGGTCCTCGCCGACGCGGTGTTGATCGGCCTGCCCACACTGTTCGCCACCCCGGGCGACAAGAAGCAGGTACTGATCGCCGTCCCCGGCTGGGTCACCATCGGGCTGGTGCTGATGCAACTGGCGACCGCGGTGCTCGGCGCCTGGTACGCCTGGCCGCGCTGGGCGGCCCTGCTCACCGTCGGGCTGGCCGCCGCGTGCCTGGTGACCGAGCAGCCGCGGTGGCGCCGCCTGCTCGCCGCCTCCCGTTAGCGCGGCGCACCGCGCAATGTCCGCCACCAGGCGTACGGTGAGGGCCATATGAAGAACACGGCGCCGTATGATCCGCAGTCCGAGGCACGCTGGGTGCCCGAGCCCGACAAGCGGCCCGGCCGCACCGCGTTCGAGCGGGACCGCGCCCGGGTCCTGCACTCCGCCGCGCTGCGCCGCCTGGCCGGCACGACCCAGGTGGTCGCCCCGATGCGCAGCGACTTCCCGCGGACCCGCCTCACCCACTCCCTGGAGTGCGCACAGGTCGGCCGGGAGCTCGGCGCGGCGCTGGGCTGCGATCCGGACCTGGTGGAGACCGGCTGCCTGGCCCACGACATCGGCCACCCGCCGTTCGGCCACACCGGCGAGGAGGCGCTCGACCAGGCCGCGCAGGCATGCGGCGGTTTCGAGGGCAACGCCCAGTCGCTGCGCATCCTGACCCGGCTGGAGCCCAAGCGCTTCGCCCCGCTCGACGAGGACCCGGCCCGGCTCGCCCCGTGGCCGGGCCGCAGCGTCGGCCTCAACCTCACCCGGGCCGCGCTCGACGCCGCCACCAAGTACCCGTGGGCACGCGGCGAGCACCCCACCGACCCCGGCTCCGGCAAGTACGGGGTGTACGGCGACGACCTGCCGGTCTTCCGCTGGCTGCGCACCGGCGCGCCGGACGGCCGCAAGTGCTTCGAGGCCACGGTGATGGACTGGTCCGACGACGTCGCCTACTCCACCCACGACGTGGAGGACGGCCTGCAGGCCGGCCACATCGACCCGGCGGCGCTGCGTTCCCCGCAGGAGCGCGCCGAACTGTTCAAGGTCGCCGAGCGGTACGCCGCGGACGCCTACCCGGAGGAGTTCGCCGAGGCACTGGACCGCCTGCAGGCCGAGGACTGGTGGCCGGCCTCGTACGACGGCACCGCCCGGAGCCGGGCCGGTCTCAAGGACCTGACCAGCCAGCTGATCGGCCGCTTCTGCCTGACCGCCGAGCAGGCCACCCGCGCCCGCTACGGCCCCGGCCCGCTCACCCGGTACGCGGCCGAGCTGGTCGTCCCGCGCGGCGTGCGGCTGGAGTGCGCCGTCCTCAAGGCGGTCGCCGTCCGGTACGTGATGCAGCGCGACGAGCAGGCCCAACTCCGCTCCCGCCAGCGGATCGTGATCGCCGAACTCGCCGACGCCCTGCTGCGTGACGCCCCGCACGGCCTGGACCCGGTCTTCGCCGCCCAGTACCAGGAGGCCGAGGACGACCGCGCCGCGCTGCGCACCGTGATCGACCAGATCGCCACCCTCACCGACGCCTCGGCCCTCGCGCTGCACGCGAAGCTGGTGTCCTGATCCCGGCCGCCGAAAGCGACCCCGGTATCACCGGCCCGCTCCCGTAGACTTTCCCGGTGGCCGGTCGGATCAGGGACGAAGATGTGCAGGCGGTGCGTGCCGCTCTGCCGATCGACGCCGTGGTCGGCGACTACGTGCAGCTCGCGAACGGCGGCGGTGCGCAGCTGAAGGGCGTCTGCCCGTTCCACGATGAGAAGTCCGCCTCCTTCTACGTGCACCCCGGCAAGGGCGTCTTCCACTGCTTCGGCTGCGGTGAGAGTGGCGACACGATCACCTTCCTGATGAAGATCGAGCACTGCTCGTTCGCGGAGGCGGTCGAGCGGATGGCCGCCCAGGCGAACGTCACCCTGCGCTACGAGGAGGGCGGCTACTCCCCGCGCCACCAGCAGGGCGAGCGGACCCGGCTGGTCGAGGCGCACAAGGTCGCCGCCGCCTGGTTCCAGGAGCAACTGGCGAGCCCGGAGGCGGAGATCGGCCGCCGCTTCCTCGCCGAGCGCGGCTTCGACGAGGAGGCCGCCAAGCACTTCGGCGTCGGCTACGCCCCGGCGGGCTGGGAGCACCTGGTCCGCTTCCTGCGCGGCCGCGGCTTCAGCGACAAGGAGCTCTCGGTCGGCGGCCTGGCCTCGCAGGGCCAGCGCGGCGGCCTGATCGACCGCTTCCGCGGCCGGCTGGTCTGGCCGATCCGGGACAGCTCGGGCGACGTGGTCGGCTTCGGTGCCCGGCGGCTGCGCGAGGACGACAACGGTCCGAAGTACCTGAACACCCCCGAGACGCCGATCTACAAGAAGTCCAACGTCCTCTACGGCATCGACCTGGCCCGCAAGGAGATCGCCAAGACCGGCCGCGCGGTGGTGGTCGAGGGCTACACCGACGTGATGGCCTGTCACCTGGCCGGTGTCACCACGGCGGTGGCCACCTGCGGCACCGCCTTCGGCGAGGACCACATCAAGATCATTCGCCGGCTGCTGATGGACACCTCCACCTACCGCGGCGAGACGGTCTTCACCTTCGACGGCGACACCGCCGGGCAGAAGGCCGCGCTGCGGGCCTTCGAGGACGACCAGAAGTTCGCCGCCCGCACCTCGATCGCCATCACCCCCGGCGGCATGGACCCGTGCGACCTGCGTCTCGCCAAGGGCGACGACGCCGTCCGCGAACTGGTCGAGAACCCCGTCCCGCTGTTCGAGTTCGCCCTCCGCTCGGCGGTCGCCCGGCACCGGGTGGACACCGCCGAGGGCCGCGCCGCCGCCCTGGAGGAGGCGGCCGGGATCATCGTGAAGATCAAGGACCGCTCGATCCAGCACGAGTACGCCGTCCAGCTGGCCGGGATGGTCGGCATCCTCGACGAGCAGTTCGTGGTCCGCCGGATCTCCCAACTCGCGCGCTGGCAGCGGGAGAACCAGCAGAGCGGCCAGCGCCCCCTGCGTCGCGCCGAGCCGGCGCCCGCTCCCCGGCCCGAGCGCCCCGCGTTCCGGCTCAACCCGCGCGACCCGGCCCAGTTCGTCGAGCGCGAGCTGCTCAAGCTCGCCCTCCAGTACCCCGAGATGGTCAGCCCCGCCTTCGACCAGTACGGCGACGACGAGTTCCCCACCCCGCCGTACCAGGCCGTCCGCCGCGCCATCGGCCAGGCCGGCGGCACCGCGTACGGCGCGAGCCTGCCCGACTTCACCGCCACCGTCCGCGAGGCCAGCCCGGACGACCAGGTCCGCGGCCTGGTCACCGAACTGACCGTGGAACCGATCCGCACCCGCCGCAAGGTCGACGAGCTGTACGCGGGGGAGTTCCTGGTCAAGCTCCGTCTGCAGGCCGTGGATCGCCGGGTCGAGGAGGTCCGCGCCCACCTGCGCCGCCTCGGCGACCGCGCCACCGCCGAGGAACTGCACCCGGTGCAGAGTGAACTCTGGGCCCTGCAGCAGTACGGCCAGCAGCTCCGCTCCCGCGGCTCCGCCGCGCTCTGAAACCGCCGCGCTCTGACACCGCGCGCTCTGACACCCCCGCGCCGCACGGAGCTCCGCCGCGCGAGGGCGCTGCGCTGAAGTTCGCACCGCGGATTGCCACCGGCCCGGCTCCGAGCGCCGCCTGAGTGACCGTCACCGCCCGTCTCGCGGCACCCGTTTGCCCGCCGGGTGCCATCTGGACACCTCAATGCCTCCCGAAGGTGCTCCGGCGCGCCGCGCTGGGTATCCCACCACCGTGTGGCGCGGCAACCCCCAGGCCGCGCGCGGCCCCTGGAGGGATTGCCCATGGAGCTGTCCGTTGCCCGCCCGCCCCAGACCACCCCCGCGCGGGACGCCGCGATCCCGGCCCAGCCAGGCCCGCCCGACAACGAGGCACTCGCCTCCGACGATCTCACCGCCGAGGCCGACCTCACTGACGCAGCCGAGCCCACCACCCCCGACGGGCTCCCCACGACCGACGAGCTCCCCGCCCCGGAGGAGGGCGCCCCGCCGGAGGAGCTCGCCGACGAACCCCCGGAAGCCGCCCTGGACGAGGGCACCGGCCCGGCCGCCGACCTGCTGCGCCAGTACCTGCGTGAGATAGGCCGGGTCCGCCTGCTCACCGCCGTCGAAGAGGTGGAGCTCGCCCGCCAGATCGAGGCCGGCCTGTTCGCGGAGGAGGCGCTCGACCGGATCCCCGACGCGGACAACCGGCTCACCGACGACCTCGACCACCTGGTCGTCCTCGGCCGGATCGCCAAGCGCCGCCTGATCGAGGCCAACCTGCGCCTGGTGGTCTCGGTGGCCAAGCGCTACGTCGGCCGCGGCCTGACCCTGCTCGACCTGGTCCAGGAGGGCAACCTCGGGCTGATCCGGGCGGTGGAGAAGTTCGACTACGCCCGCGGCTACAAGTTCTCCACCTACGCCACCTGGTGGATCCGCCAGGCGATGAGCCGCGCCCTGGCCGACCAGGCCCGCACCATCCGGGTCCCGGTGCACGTGGTCGAGCTGATCAACCGGGTGCTGCGGGTGCAGCGCGCCCTGCTCCAGGAACGCGGTGCCGAGCCGACCGCCGCCGACATCGGCGCGGCGCTGGAACTCTCGCCGGAGCGGATCCGGGAGATCCTCCGCCTCGCCCAGGAGCCGGTCTCGCTGCACACCCCGATCGGCGAGGAGGAGGACGTCGCCCTCGGCGACCTGATCGAGGACGCCGACGCCGCGTCCCCGGCGGAGAGCGCAGCCTTCCTGCTGCTACGCGAGCACCTGGACGCGGTGCTGGCCACCCTCGGCGAACGTGAACGTCAGGTGGTCCAGCTCCGCTACGGCCTGGACGACGGCCGCCCCCGCACCCTGGAGGAGATCGGCCAGCTGTTCGGCGTCACCCGGGAGCGGATCCGTCAGATCGAGGCCAAGACGCTCGGCAAGCTCCGCGACCACGCCTTCGCCGAGCAACTGCGCGGCTACCTCGACTGACGGCCCGTCACCCTAGTGGTGGAACCCGCTCTTGGCCGGAACCCCTAGCTGGCTGAGCGGCGCGGGCTGGCTCTCCAGCTCGGGCAGCAGCCGCCGGAGGTCGCCCAGCAGCATGTCCGCCAGGTCCCGGGTGAACCCGTTGCGGCACACCACCCGCAGGACCGCCAGATCGGTCCGCCCCTCCGGGAAGGTGTACGCGGGCACCTGCCAGCCGCGCTCGCGCAGCCGCCGGGAGACGTCGAAGACGTCGAAGACGGTGCCCTCCGCGGTGGTGAAGGCGAACACCGGCAGCTGGTCGCCCTTGGTGATCAGCCGGAACGGTCCGAGCCCGGCGATCTGCCCGGCGAGGTACACGGCGACGTCCCGGGAGGCCTGCTGCACGGCGTTGTACCCGGCGTGCCCGAGCCGCAGGAAGCTGTAGTACTGGGCGACCACCTCCGCGCCCGGCCGGGAGAAGTTGAGCGCGAAGGTCGGCATCTCGCCGCCCAGGTAGTTGACCCGGAACACCAGCTCGTCGGGCAGCGCCTCGGCGTCCCGCCAGAGCGCCCAGCCGACGCCGGGGTAGACCAGGCCGTACTTGTGACCGCTGGTGTTGATCGACGCCACCCGGGGCAGCCGGAAGTCCCAGACCAGCTTCGGGTCCAGGAACGGAGCGACCATGCCGCCGGAGGCGCCGTCCACGTGCACCGGGATGTCCAGGCCGGTGCGCCGCTGGTAGTCGTCCAGGGCCGCGCAGATCTCCGCGATCGGCTCGTACGAGCCGTCGAAGGTGGAGCCGAGGATGCCGACCACGCCGATGGTGTTCTCGTCGCAGTGCGCCACCGCCTCCTCGGCGGTGAGGTGGAAGCGCTCGCCCTCCATCGGCACCAGCCGCGCCTCGACCTCCCAGAAGTTGCAGAACTTCTCCCAGCAGACCTGGACGTTGACGCCCATCACCAGGTTCGGCCGGGCCCCGGTCGCGTACCGGTCGGCGTTGCGCCGCATCCAGCGCCGCTTCAGCGCCATCCCGGCCAGCATGCACGCCTCGCTCGACCCGGTCGTCGAACAGCCCACCGCGGCCGCGGGGTCGGGCGCGTGCCACAGGTCGGCGAGGATCGCCACGCAGCGCCGCTCCAGCTCTGCGGTCTGCGGGTACTCGTCCTTGTCGATCATGTTCTTGTCGCGGCACTCGCCCATCAGCCGGTCCGCGTACTCGTCCATCGACGTGGTCACGAAGGTGGCCAGGTTGAGCTTGGCGTTTCCGTCCAGCATCAGCTCGTCGTGGATCAACTGGTAGGCGACGGACGGCGGGATGGGCACCCGGGGCATCCGGTGCAGGGGCGGTGCGACCTGCATCGCGCCCAGCGGATCGGTCAGTACGTGCAGCGGGCTGAACGGCAGTCGACGTTCGTCCTCGTGCCCCTGCCCCTTGTGCAACGCCATGGCGGTCCCTCCAGTCGTGGAGTTCCCACCGTGCCACCGGGCCCCAGCTGACGCATCCTCAACCGCCGTGTCGCACACCCGACAGAGCGTCGTGTCGCACGCCCAAACAGAGCGTCGTGTCGCACCGCCCGGCGGAGGACCCGTCAGCCGGCCGCGGTCTCCGGGTGGGTCTGCTCGCGGACCGTCGCGAACTGCTGGCGCACCGCGCGGCCCACCGCGAGGTCGTGCTCCTGGTCGGGGCTGAGCACGGTGACGTCCGGCAGCTCCCACTGCGGCGGCTCGGTGGTGCCGGCCAGCGCCCAGGCGGCCTGCCGGGCCGCGCCGCGCGCCGCGTGGTCGCCCGGCGGCGGGACCACCACGGGCAGCCCGAACACCTGCGGCGCGATCTGCTGCACCGCACCCAGCCGTCCGGCCGTCCCGAGCAGGAACACCCGGCGCACCGTCACGCCGTGCGAGCGCAGCACGTCCAGCGCCTCCGCCAGGTTGCACAGCATCCCCTCGACGGCGGCCCGCGCCAGGTGCTGCGGCGCCATCGACTCGGCCCGCAGCCCGGTCAGGGTGCCGGCCGCCTGCGGCAGCTTGGGGGTGCGCTCGCCGTCCAGGTAGGGCAGCAGCACCAGCCCGTACGAGCCGGGGGAGGACTGCAGGGCCAGCTCGGACAGGCCCTCCAGGTCGGTGCCGAGCAGGGCGGCGGTGGAGCGCAGCACCTGGGCGGCGTTCAGGGTGGCGACCATCGGCAGGTGGCGGCCGGTGGCGTCGGCGAAGGAGGAGACCAGCCCGGTCGGGTCGACCACGGCCCGGTCGTGCACCGCGAAGATCGTGCCGTTGCCGCCGAGCGAGACCACGGCGTCGCCGGGGATCAGTCCGAGGCCGAGCGAGGCGGCCATGTTCTCGCCCGTCCCGGCGGAGATCAGCAGGCCCTCGGGGGTGTGCCCGGCGGGCTCGGCCGGGCCGAGCACGTCCGGCACCCGCAGCTCGTGGCCGAGCGCCAGCTTGATCAGGTCCTGCCGGTACTCGCCGGTGACCGGCGACCAGTAGCCGGTGCCGGACGCGTCGCCGCGGTCGGTGGTGCGCCGCTTCGGGCTGCCCAGCAGCTGCGAGACCAGCCAGTCGTGGGGCAGCAGCACCTCGGCGATCCGCTGCGCCGACACCGGCTCGAACTCGGCCAGCCAGCGCAGCTTGGCGATGGTGTACGTGGGACCGGGCACCGCTCCGATCGCCTCGGCCCAGGGCTGGACGCCGCCGAGCGCGTCCACCAGCGCGGCGGCGGCTCCGGCCGCGCGGGGGTCGTTCCACAGCAGGGCCGGCCGTACGAGCACCCCGCCCGCGTCCAGGCCGATCAGCCCGTGCTGCTGCGCGGAGACGCCGATCGCCCGGACGCCCTCCAGCAGGCCGCCGGCCGCGGCGTCGCCCAGCGAGTGCAACCAGCTCTGCGGGTCGACCTCGGTGCTTCTGGCGTCCTCGCCCTCGGGCAGCGGATGCGGGGCCCGGCCCTGCCGCAGGACGGCGCCGGTGTCGGCGTCGCACGCGACGATCCGGGTGCGAGTGGTGGAGCTGTCGATGCCCGCGACGATGGCCATGCCGAGATCATGCCGCAGTCGGCGGCCCGGGCGGGTCCGACTGTCGCAAGTGTTGCCCAGTCGGTACCGGAACCAACCCGGCCGCCGACCCTCCGTTCCGGCCCGGCACCCCTCGGCGGCTCAGGGCCGCAGGGTGCCCCAGCCGTCGTCCTCCGCCTGGTGCCGGGCGAAGTACGGGACGCGCTCGGTCAGCGAGTTCGGCAGCTTCTCGCCGACCTTGTCCGCCACCGCCCCGGCGGCCCGACCGGCCACCGCACCCGCCTGCTGCTTGGCCTTGCCCGCCGCGTCCTGCACCTTCGGATTGTCCCGCAGCTGCTTGGCGGCCTCGGCGAGCTGCTCGTACCGCTCGCGCCCGGCCCGGGTACCGAGGACGTACCCGATTCCGAGGCCCACGATCAACGACACCTTCCACATGCTCAGGTTCCACCCTTCGTTGCGCTGCGCGATTGTGTGCCGCGTCTACCCGTCCGGCCGGGCCGTGAACCGCCCTGCCGGTGGCGGGTCCGGGCCAGCCGGAGCCGCCGTGCACCAGCATCCCCGTCCGCCCCGCCGGGCGCGCGCGGGGCGCGCCGGGCGGGCAGCCGGGGTGGGGCGGGGGAGCCCGAGGGGGAAAGCGATTGGCGGAACACCCCCCTGAGTGCGCTAATGTATGTCCCGCAGCGAGCACCGAGACCCCGGGTTGTGTCCGGAGACTGGGTGAGCGAGGCGGAGCACGATCCTCCATAGCTCAATTGGCAGAGCAGCCGACTGTTAATCGGCAGGTTATTGGTTCGAGTCCAATTGGAGGAGCTCGGTCCCCCATAGCTCAATTGGCAGAGCAGCCGACTGTTAATCGGCAGGTTATTGGTTCGAGTCCAATTGGGGGAGCTTCACCGGCAGTTGCGGTGATCAGTACAGAGCGGGAGCCCTTCGGCGAGACCGAGGGGCTTTCGCGTTTTCCGCCTCGCGCGGTCCGCCCCGCCCCGCGTGAGCTGCTCCGCCCGGTCCGCCCCCGCCCCGCGCGGTCAGCCGGTGGCCTGCCGGTACAGCTCGGCGACCCGGTCGTCGAAGGCCACGCTGTAGGAGATCTGGGGCGTGTTGCCGCCCTGCTCGTAGCCGCCGATCACGCCGACCAGCTGCCCCTTCGCGGTGACCCACGGGCTGCCGCTGGTGCCGTCGGTGAAGCCGCCGCAGTCGAAGCGTTCCTGGGTGGCGCTCTGCGAGGTGGTGCGGGACTGGCAGGTGATCGGCGCGTCCTTCTCGTTGGGGTAGCCGGTGACGGCGACCTGCAGCCCGACGCCGAGGCCGGTGGCCAACTGGTTGGCGCCGAGCACGTCCTGGATCCGGCGGCCGTCCACCTCGCCGACGGTGAGGAACGCGACGTCGTAGTCCTCGTCCTCGCCGGGCGCCCAGCGCGGGTCGACGGTGATCTTCGCGATCGGCCAACTCCCGTACGGTTGCTGGTGGTTGCGGTAGCCGGGGGCGAACACCAGGCCATCCTCGGTGATGCCCTGCGGGGCGGCGCAGTGGGCGGCGGTGACCAGCAGGTCACGGCCGGGGCTGTCCACGATGCTGGCGGTGCACATCCGGGGCCCGCCCGGGCTGCCGAGGAACAGCGGGCCGACCCGGTTCCCGGCGGCGTCGACCGGTGCGGCGTCGGCGGTCGGCAGTGCCCGGCCGCCATCGCTCGGGCCGCCCGCACCGCATCCGGTCAGCGCCGATGCCAGGGCCAGCACCGTTGCAGCGAACGGCGCCGCGAACCGCGCCCCGTCGCGCCTTGGGGAGGTGCGCCGTCGCCGGGCCATCGCCGTCTCTCGCTTCCGCTGGGCCGTGCGCCCGGGCGGCCCGGGCGGGAGTCGGACCAAGATCTACCAGGGCCCGGCGTCCCCCGGCAACCGCCTACTGGCCGCCCGTCGCCTGCTGGTACAGCGCCTGCACCCGGTCGCCGAAGTAGCTGCTGTACGAGGTGTCGGGGGTGTCGCCGCCCTGCTGGTAGCCGCCGATCACCCCGACCACGGTCCCGGTGTGGGTGGTCGGGTCGAGGTCGGTGACCCACGGGCTGCCGCTGGTGCCGCCGGTGTAGTCGGGGCAGTCGATCCGCAGCTGGGTGCCGCTCTGCTGGGTGGTCAGATTGGCGCAGGTGATCGGCTCGTCGGAGCTGCTCGGATAGCCGGTGACCTTCACCGGCAGGCTGAAGCCCCGGTTGGTGCCGAGTTTGTTCGCGCCGAGCACCTGCTGGACCTGCTGCCCGTTCTGCGGCTGCACGGTGGCGAAGGCGACGTCCAGGTCCTGGTTCCCGTGGTCGCGCCAGCTGGGGTCGACGGTGACCGTACCGATCGGCCACACCCCGTCGGGGGTGTCGCCGCTGCGGTAGCCGGGGACGAAGACCACGTCCGTGCGGTCGCGGCCGAGGCCCGGGTCGACCAGGCAGTGCGCGGCCGTCACGATCAGGTTCTCCCCGGGGCTGTCGACCACGCTGGCGGTGCAGAAGTGGTCGCCGTCTGCGCCGTGCGTGAAGACCGCGCCGACCCGGCTGTTCAGCGGTGTCGGTTTGGCGGTGTGGGTGACGCCGGCGTGCTTGTCGATCGCCGCGGTCAGCCGGTCCCGACTCCAGCCGTGCGCGGCGGCCGCCGAGCCGAGACTCCCGGTCGGCGCCGGGGCCGAGGCCGACCCGGCGGTCGCTCCGGACGCCGACGACGGGGTGGATCCCGAGGACGACGCGGCTCCGGAGCCACAGCCCGCCGCGGCCAGTACGGCCGCCGCCATCCACACCGCACCCACGGACCGCTTCATTCCGGCCACCCGCTCTCGATCGAGCCGACCCGACGATCAAGCTTCGCCCGCGGGCTGACGGTCCGCCACCGCCGGACAACCCGTTCGGCCTGCGGCGCGCGGCCCGAACGGGCAGGTCGCGACGGTGAACGGTGCGAACCCGGATGCTCCCCTGACGCGCATCACGGGTGATCGACCGGCTATGCTGCCGGGGGCGGCCCCGAGGGGCCGTCTGCTGCTGCCAGGGACGCCCGTCGACCCGGCAGGTCGAGTCGGGGGGCGGTAGCTCAGCCGGTTAGAGCAGGGGACTCATAATCCCTTGGTCGTGGGTTCGAGTCCCACCCGCCCTACCTCGGCCGCTGACCGGTCGTCAGCTCGTGGCCCCGTTCCGGTGAGCCCCCTGACCAGGCGATACCCCCGAGCCGCCACGGAAACTGTAGAGCACCGGCAGGCCGGGCAGGCCCAGGCGCGCCGAAGTTCACCCGCGTTGGGGAATGTGCGGGATCAGGATTTCCGACGTCGGACTCCTGCGGGCGGTTTGACCGGGTGTCAGGCGGGCTTCCCGCAGAGCGTGGAGGCGACCGGGACGACACCCCAACTGATCAGGTCCGCCCGGGCGGTGGCGTTGACGCAGGTCCAGCCGCCGGTGGTGCCGGGGCCGAAGACCGCGGGCAGGTTGAACGGGCCGGAGGTCCAGTCGCTGTGCCGCACCACCACGTCCACCTGCATGCCGTAGCGGGTCGCCGCGAAGCCCGGGTTCACCTGGTGCAGGGCCGCGGAGACCGGCAGGTACCCGTCGGTGTTGCGCAGCGAGAGCAGCCCGGGAGCGTCGGCGGCGGTGCCGTGGTCGTTGTAGACCTGCGCGACGTAGTGGCTCGCGTTGTACGGCACCACCGCGTTCGGGTCCTGGAAGACCGGGTCGGTGCCCTCGTCGGGCGCGGGGGTGGCGGCCTGGACGCATCCGCCCGGAGTCAGCGGGACGCCGGACGAGCCCAGCGCGAGCAGGAACTGGTCGCGGGTCTCGGCGCCGACCTGCGGCAGGTAGGCGTGGATCGGGACCCGGTACGGTCCGGTGTAGTTGGGGATGTCGGTGATCTGGTCCCAGGTCTGCTTGGTGCAGGTGTAGATGCCGATCAGGTCGGCCGTGGTGAGGTTGGCGGGCGCGTTGGCACCGGTGGTCGGTGCGGCCCAGGTGACGGCGGAGCGGCCGAGCTGGATGAAATCGTGGTCGGTGAAGGCGGTGGCGTCACGGCCGTGCGTGGCGACCACGAAATCCACGGTGTCGTGCCAGTTGTACTCCAACGCCTTCTGGAGCTGCTCGTCGTTGGGGCGGGTGATGGCCGGGCCGCCGACCTTCGGCACCACGATCAGCGGGCCGCTGACGTAGGAGTCCCATAGGTAGACCCGCGGCGAGGTGGTGTCGCCGCGGCCGGCCAGGTAGGCGTTGTAGTCGGCCGCGAGTTGGTCGAACAGGCCTTTGCTCTGCGGCGTGTTGAAGCCCACCACCGAGTTGGCGGGCGGCGTGACGGCCGGGTCGGCCGGAGCCGCGGTGGCCGCGGCGAGGGTGAGCACGGCGGCGCTGGCGAAGGCGGCCGCGATCCGGGCGAGGGTCCTGTGCATGGGGAGCTACCTCCGGTGGGGGGCTGGGGCGGGCCGGGCAGGGTGGGCGCTATCGGAACGGTAGGCAGGCCTCGGGCTCAACTTGCGTTCCTCCGTGAGGAGTTCGCCCGGACGTTCCGCCTCGTACGCCCCTTGCTCAGCGCCTCCTACCGCGCTGCCCCGGGTGCCTCCGAAGGCCGTGCGTCGTGCCGGTATCCACCGATCGGTTGATGCCTGTGTCAGCCGGAATGGGCGCAGGGACTAGCCGGTTCGCCGACGAATCAAGGCCGTGCTCGGGCCAATTATTGGGTGAGAACGGTTCGGCGGAGACGTCCGGCGGATCGGTCCCGACTGCCTGCAAACGGACGCTGAGGCTTTTCCATGCTGCATCTGCCGACCCTCAGGAGGAGGACCACCGTGACCGCACTCGACCAGCACCTGCTCACTGCCGCCCGGACCGGAGACCTGGGTGCCGCCAGGGCCGCCCTCGCGGGCGGTGCCAACCCGGAGGCCCGCGACGCCGGTGGGCGGACGGCACTGCTGCTCGCCGCGCTCGCCGACCGGGTCGCGCTCGCCGAACTCCTCGTCGCCGCCGGCGCCGACCCCGACGCCCAGGACGACCGTGCCGACAGCCCCTGGCTGGTCACGGGTGTCACCGGCAGCGTGGCCATGATGCGCGTACTCCTGGCCGCCGGACCCGACCTCCGACTCGTCAACCGGTCCGGCGGAGTCAGCCTGATACCTGCCGCCGAGCGCGGACACGTCGCCTACGTACGCGCCGTGCTGAGCGAGACCGACATCGAGGTGGACCACGTCAACCGGCTGGGCTGGACGGCCCTGCTGGAGGCCGTGATCCTCGGCGACGGCGGCCGCGCGCACGCCGAGGTGGTCCGCTTGCTGCTCGCGGCGGGCGCCGACCCTGAACTCGCCGACGCCGACGGCACCACACCGCTCCAACACGCCCAGCGGCGCGGGTTCGACGCCCTCGCCGCCCTGATCCGCGCGGCAATCGCCCGCCACCGGATCGAACCCGAGAACGGAGGGAACCGATGACCGCACGCCGTGACCGCACCCGAACCCGCACCGCGCCGCTGATCGTCGCAGTCCTGCCGGTGGCAGCCGCCCTACTGGCCGGCTGCGCCGCCACCTCCTCCTCACAGGCCGTCAGTTCTGCCTCCACCGTCGGCTCCGCATCGGGCACTACGTCTGCGTCGAGCAGTGCATCCACCCCGACTGGTACCGCCGCTCGGGCTGCGCCAACGACCGTCCCGGCGCCCGGCTCCCTGCTGGTGGCCGACTTCGGTGCGGACACCGTGACCTTCGTCGACCCGCAGCACGGCGCCACGGGGTCGATCCGGGTCGTTACCGCGCCGTACGGCGTGGTGGCCGGAGCGGACGGCCGCGCCTGGGTGAGCACCGCCGAGGGGGTCGCCGTGGTCGACACCCGGGCGCGGGAGCTGCGTCAGGTCATCGCGTACCGGACGGCGGTCGGCGCACCGAGCGACGGCGAGTACCGAGGCGGCGGCATGGGGCTGGCGCTGTCCCCGGACGGCAGCCGGCTGTACGTCGGGGTCAACGTGCCCCGGAAGTCGGGGGTGTTGGAGGTGATCGACACAGCCTCGGGCCAGGTCACCGGTACGGCGCCGGTCGGTCGGCGGCCGTTCGACGTCGACGTCTCGCCCGACGGACGGGAGGTCTACGCGACCGGCCACGACTCCTTCGACGTCACGGTGGTCGGCACTGACAGCCTCGCCACCCGGCGGATCGAGGTCGCGCCGTACGGCACCGCAGGCGGCCTCGGCTCCTGGTTGAAGCCGCACTACGCGGCGGTCAGACCCGCCGACGGCCGGCTGCTGCTGCCCTTCGAGGGCGAGCGGCTCGCGGCGGTCGACCCCCGCACCGGCCAGGTGACCGTCGAACCGATGACGGCCAACACCCACCAGCACGGCACCACCCTCACCGCGGACGGCCGACTGCTGGTGGTCGGCACCGGCGCCATCGACCCGGACGTGGACACCGGGGCGAGCCTGACGGTCCGACAACCCGACGGCCGCGAGCGGATATACCCGCTCGACGGCCCGCACGAGAACGTGGCGAGCTCGCCGGACGGGCACACCGCGTACGTCACCGGAGGCTTCACCAGGGAGGGCTACTGGAACGGACTGACCATCGTCGACCTCGACCTCGACACCGGCGCCACCCGCCGCCTGCCGGCCGGCGAGCGACCCCTGGGCATAGCCGTGCTTTGAGGCCATGCATAGCCATGCTCCAGGCCACCGGGCGCGGGAGCGGTGGATCTCGGGCGGGCTGAACTCGACCCGCCGATCCCGACCGGGCGGATCTAGGGTGGGCGGATGCTTGCTCCCGCCGCCCTGCCCACCCCGCTCACCCCGATTGTCGACCCGAGCCTCGCGGGGGTCGGAGTCGAGCTCTGGTTGAAGCGTGACGACCTGGCGCACCCGCGGGTGCCCGGCAACAAGTGGCGCAAGCTCGCACCGAACCTGGAGGAGGCGATAGCGCGGGGCAGCCGCGGACTGCTCACGTACGGCGGGGCGTACTCCACGCACATCCGGGCGGTGGCGGCGGCGGCACAGGGGCTGGGGTTGGCGAGCGTCGGGGTGATCCGCGGGGTGGAGTTGGCTCAGGCACCGCGGAACTGGTCCCTGCGGCAGGCCGAGCGGGACGGCATGGCGCTGGAGTTCGTCGAGCGTTCCGTCTATCGCGAGCTGGCGACGGGCGCGGTGCCGCGGGCCGGCTACTACGTCCTTCCGGAGGGCGGCTCCAACGCGCCGGCGGTGCGCGGGGCCTCGGTGGTGGCGCAGGAGCTGGCCGCGCAGCTCCCGGGCCTGGGCGGGCACGACGTGGTCTGCTGCGCGGTCGGCACCGGCGGCACCCTAGCCGGAATCGCCGCCGGGCTGCCCGGTGGTGCCGAGGCACTGGGCGTGGCAGTGCTGCGCGGCAAGGGGTACCTGGAACGGGAAGTGACGGCGCTTCACCGAGCGTCCTACGGAAAGGAGTTCGCCAACTGGCGGATCACGCACGGATTCCACGGCGGCGGCTACGGCAAGGTGCCGACGGAGCTGGAACAGTTCGCGGTCGACTTCGAGCGGGCGCACGGGGTGCCGGTGGAGCGGCGCTACGTGGCCAAGGCGCTGTGGGCGGTCCACCAGCTCGCCCGGGCAGGCGAGTTGGCCGACCGCCGGGTGACCCTGGTGGTGACGGGACTGCCCGACCCGGTGAACTGATCCCGCCCGCGTCCGCCCTCAGATCCCACCCACGTCCTCGGGCCGTCCCTCAACTCCCACCAACCACTCCCACCAACCACTGCCACCAGCCACCCTCACCAACCATCCCCCACCGGTCAGCCGAAGCTGAGGTCGGCGCAGATGTCGCTGTCCGCGGGGCGGGTGTTGTCGGCGATGCCGGTCGGGATGGTGGAGGGGATGGCGGTGGTGGCGGGGCCGGTGAAGTCGGGTGAGGGGGCGTCGGAGGGAGCACGGTCCTGGCCGACGGTGAGGGTGAGACCGTCGGCGGAGGGGTCGGCGCGTAGCTCGGCGCCGGGGTAGAGCTGGGCGAGCTGTTCGGCGGCGGCCTGGCGGTCGGGGGCGTACTCGATCAGGGTGGTGCGGCGGGGAGTGGTGTTGGGGCCGACGGTGATGTCGCGATAGCCGTGGGAGCGCAGCTGGGCCGCGGTCTGTCCGGCCAGGCCGGGCGACTTGGCGGCGTTGTGGACGGTGATCGGCACCGCCAGCGAGTCCGCGCTCGGGCTGGTTCCGGCCCCCGCGCTGGCTCCGGCGCCGGGGCCAGCAGCACCTCCAGCCCCGGCCCCGGCCCCAACCCCGGCGCCGGCGCCGGCTCCGTCGATGGGAACGGAGCTGGGGGAGAAGCTGGTGGTCGGGCTGGGCAGGGTGCCGGGAGTTCCGGCGGTGCCGGGGCTCGCCGTGGCGGAGGGGTCGGCGGTGGTGTGGCCGTCCAGAGTGCGGTCCTGGCGGAGCAGGTTCCACAGGGTGTCGGCGTCGGGCTGGACCAGGGCGACCCGTTCGCCCTGGTAGCGCCAGGGGACGGTGACGAACTGGATGTCGGACAGCTTGATGTTCTGCAGTGACTGGGCGAACTCGGCGAGCTTCGCCGCGGAGCCGAGCTCGGGGTCGACGGTGAGCGACTTGGTGGCGGCGTCGGCGAGGGGCAGCAGGGTGGTGGGGTTGAAGCCCTGCCCCTGCACCTTCTTGATCAGGGAAGACATGAAGGCCTGCTGACGGCGCATCCGTCCGATGTCGGAGCTGTCGCCGAGCCCGTGCCGCACCCGGACGTAGTCGACGGCCTGCTGGCCGGAGACGGTCTGGCGGCCCTTGCGGAGGTGGATGCCGTACGCGTCGACGTCGTTGGGGACGCAGACGTCGACGCCGCCGACCGCGTTGGTGATCGCGGCGAATCCCTTGAAGTCGACCACCATGGTGTGGTCGATCCGCAGACCGGTCATGGCCTCGACGGTGTTCTGGGTGCAGGCCGGGTTGCCGGCCTTGAACTCGCCCAGGGTGAAAGCCGAGTTGAACATCTGGTTGGTCTTCGGGGTGGTCCACCGGCCGTCCTGGAGGCGGCAGGCCGGGATGGTGACCAGGGTGTCCCGGGGTATCGACACGCCGACGGCGTGCTTGTGATCGGCGTAGACGTGCAGCAGGATCGCGGTGTCGGAGTGGCCCACGCCCTCGTCGCCGCCGCCCAGTGCGGCGTTGCCGTCGTCGCGGGTGTCGGAGCCGAGCAGCAGCACGTTCACGGCGCGTCCGCCGGTGGGCGCGGTGGGCCCGGCCGGCGGGCGGCTGGTGGCGATGCCCTCGGCGGCGAAGGTCGTGATGTTGTGGTCGAGCCGCTGGTAGAACCAGGCGCCCACCCCTGCGGTGGCGACCACCAGCACGGCGGCGGTCGCACCGACCCCGCGTGCGATCCGACGACGGCGGGAGTAGGCCGCGGCAGGGCTGTGGTTGGCGTCGGTCATCCGTCAGGGCTCTCTCTTCGGGCAGGTGTTTCTGGTGCCCGAGGGCAGGCACAGCCACCACCCGCCGCGCTGCGGATGAGGCACTCGTCACCACTTAGACGGTGCGGCGGCCCGAACGGTTACACACAAACCATCATCGCGGAGAGATTTTTCGAACGGATGGGCGGGGTCCGGTTCGGCATGTCGTCCGGTCAGCCGGTGGCCGAACTGTCCAGCATCCGCCGCAGCAGGTCCCGGAGTTGGACCCGCTCCTCGTCGCCGAGGGCGGCCAGCGGCTCGCGGGCGAAGTTCAGCGACTCGCGCAGTTCCTCGGAGGCGGCCCGCCCGGGCTCGGTGGCGGCGACCAGCTTGACCCGGCGGTCCTGCGGGTCGGGCTCGCGGGTGACGAAGCCCCGGCCCTCCAGCCGGTCCACGATGCCGGTGATGTTGGACGGCTCACAGGCCAGCGTCTGCGCGATGTGCCGCATCGGCATCGGCCCGCGCCGCAGCAGTGCCAGCACCTTCGCCTGGGCGCCGGTCAGCGAGCGGGCGGCGGCGGCTTCCTCGTACTCGCGGTGGAAGAGGCCCACCAGCTTCGCCATGAGGTCCACGACCTCGAGGGTCATCGGGTCGGCGGGCGGCAGCTGCTGCTTCTCCATGCCTCCGAGTCTACCTGAACATTTGACAACATGAACCTTTCATCTCCAGGATTGCTTGAGTAGCTAAACGTTTCACGTCAAGGAGCATGTGATGGCAACGCAGGATCTCCCGCAGGACCTCCCCGCCACCGGTCGCGAGTGGCACCTGGTCGCCCGCCCCCAGGGCTGGCCCACCCCCGCCGACTTCGCGCTGGTCGAGGCCCCGCTCCGGCAGCCCGCGCCGGGCGAGATCCTGGTCCGCAACGCGTACCTCTCGGTCGACCCGTACATGCGCGGCCGGATGAACGACGTGAAGTCCTACAGCCCGCCGTACGCGCTCGGGCAGCCGATGGGCGGCGGTGCGGTGGGTTACGTGGTGGCCTCCGCCGCCGAGGGCTTCGAGGTCGGCGACGCGGTGCTGCACGGCAGCGGCTGGCGTGAGTACGCCACCGTGAGCGCCGCGCACGTGGCCAAGGTGGACCCGAAGCTGGCCCCGCTCTCGTACTTCCTGGGCGTCCTCGGGATGCCCGGACTCACCGCCTATGCAGGCCTGTTGGAGGTGGCCTCGTTCAAGGAGGGCGACACCGTCTTCGTCTCGGGCGCGGCCGGCGCGGTCGGTTCGCTGGTCGGCCAGATCGCCCGGCTCAAGGGTGCCAAGCGGGTTGTCGGTTCGGCCGGCTCCGCCGAGAAGGTCTCCCGGCTGGTCGACGGCTACGGCTTCGACGCCGCCTTCAACTACAAGGACGGCCCGGTCGCCGAACTCCTCGCGCAGGCCGCGCCGGACGGCATCGACGTCTACTTCGACAACGTCGGCGGCGAGCACCTGGAGGCCGCGATCGGCGCGCTCACCGTGCACGGCCGGGTCACCCTGTGCGGCGCCATCGCCCAGTACAACGACACCCAGGCCCCCGCCGCTCCGCGCAACCTCGCCCAGGCGATCGGCAAGCGGCTGCGCCTGCAGGGCATGCTGGTCGGCGACCACTACGGCCTGCAGCCGCAGTTCCACGCCGAGGTCGGCGGCTGGCTGAAGGACGGCTCGCTGCGGTACGACGAGACCGTGGTCGAGGGCGTGGAGAACACCGTCGACGCCTTCCTCGGCATGCTGCGCGGTGCCAACACCGGAAAGATGGTCGTCAAGATCTGACCCCTCGTCGGGTTACGCACCGTCATCCCGCCCCCGCCGGAAGCGATCCGGCGGGGGCGCGGTGTTAGGGCCGTTCGGGGGAGGTGTGCGGGGCGGGGGTAGACCTCTCGGAGGAACCGACTACCATGGGGTGAAAGCTTGTCCGTTTTGCTCAATTTGATGACCTAATGTCGAATAAGTTGAGCTTCACGGGGTAGCCAGTGATCAGTAACTTCCGGACCCGCCGGTGACCGGAACGAGGCAGCTGGGGAAGGCGACCCTCGTCCACAGCCTGGAGGTCCCGGTGACGACACGTGGTGTGCTCTACGTCCACTCCGCGCCCCGCGCGTTGTGTCCGCACGTCGAGTGGGCGGTGGCGGGCGTGCTCGGCGCGCGGGTCAGTCTCGACTGGATCCGCCAGCCCGCCGCGCCCGGCCACTGGCGGTCCGAACTCTCCTGGCAGGGAGAGCCCGGCACCGCCTCGAAGCTCGCCTCCGCGCTGCGCGGTTGGCAGCTGATGCGCTATGAGGTGACCAGCGAGCCCTGCGCCACCGCGGAGGGCGAGCGGTACTCGTCCACGCCCAGCCTCGGCATCTTCCACGCGGTGACGGGCATGCACGGCGACATCCTGATCCCCGAGGACCGGTTGCGCGCGGTGCTGCTGCGGGCCCGCAGCGAGGGCAGCGACCTGGAGACGGAGATCACCCGGCTGCTGGGGAAGCCGTGGGACGACGAGCTGGAGCCGTTCCGGTACGCGGGGGAGGGCGCGCCGGTTCGCTGGCTGCACCAGGTGGTGTGACCTGACGCCCGAAGGGGCGCGAGGCACCGACCGGACCGGTCGGGACACTCAGTAGGAGTGCCCGGCCGGTCCGGTCGGTGCCTCGCGCCCCTTCCGGGTTGCGCGCGGCAGCCGTCAGACGCTGCGGAAGGCCAGCACCACGTTGTGGCCGCCGAAGCCGAAGGAGTTGTTCAGGGCGGCGATGCGGCCGTCGACCGGGAGCTTGCGGGGCTCGTCGCGGACGATGTCGGCGTCGATGTCGTCGTCCACGTCGACCACGTTGATGGTCGGCGGGGCCAGCCGGTGGTGCAGGGCGAGGACGGTGGCGACGGTCTCGATGCCGCCGGCGCCGCCGAGCAGGTGGCCGGTCATCGACTTGGTGGCGGAGATGGCCACGTGGTCGAGGTGCTCGCCGAGGGTGCGGCGCAGCGCCTTGATCTCCGCGGTGTCGCCCTGCGGGGTCGAGGTGGCGTGCGCGTTGACGTGCACCACCTCGGACCGGTCGATGTCGTTGCGGGCGAACAGGTCGTCGATGGCGCGGGCCACGCCGGCGCCGGTCGGCTCGGGCTGGGCGATGTGGTGGGCGTCCGAGGACAGGCCCTGGCCGACGGCCTCGCAGTAGACCCGGGCGCCGCGGGCGGCCGCGTGCTCGGCGGACTCCAGGACGACGACGCCCGCGCCCTCGCCGAGGACGAAGCCGTCGCGGGCCTTGTCGTACGGGCGGGAGGCGTGCTCCGGGTCCTCGTTGTTCTTGGACATCGCCATCATGTTGGAGAAGGCGACGATCGGCAGCGGGTGGACCGCGGCCTCGGTGCCGCCGGCCACGACCACGTCGGCGCGGCCGGTGCGGATCATCTCGATCGCGTAGCCGATCGCCTCGGCGCCGGAGGCGCAGGCGGAGACGGGGGTGTGCACGCCGGCGCGTGCGCCGACCTCCAGGCCGACGTTGGCGGCCGGGGAGTTGGGCATCAGCATCGGCACGGTGTGCGGGGAGACCTTGCGGACGCCCTGCTCCTTGAGCACGTCGTACTGGTCGAGCAGGGTGGTGACGCCGCCGATGCCGGAGGCGATGACCGCGCCCAGGCGCTCGGGGGCGAGCTTCGAGGACTCGTCGGTGGCCGGGGTCTCGTACCCGGCGTCCTTCCACGCCTCGCGGGCGGCGATCAGCGCGAACTGGGCCGAGCGGTCCAGCTTGCGGGCGACCGGGCGGGGCAGGATGGTGCCCGGCTCGACCGCGACGCGGGCGGCGATCCGGACCGGCAGGTCGGTGGCCCACTCCTCGGTCAGGGCGGCGACCCCGGAGCGGCCGGCCAGCAGACCCTCCCAGAACGAGGCGGCGTCGCCGCCCAGCGGCGTGAAGGCGCCGATACCCGTGACGACCACGGTGCGATTTTCAGCAGTCACTGGTTCTTCTTCTCTCACAAACGGGGGAAGGTCGGAGGCCGGTAAGGAGGGGGGGCCGGTCGGGGCGCGGTGCACACGCCCCGACCGGAAGCCTGACAGAAGGTCAGACGTTCGCGACGATGAAGTCCACCGCGTCGCCGACGGTCTTGAGGTTCTTGACCTCGTCGTCCGGGATCTTCGCGCCGAAGCGCTCCTCGGCGGCCACGACGACCTCGACCATGGACAGCGAGTCGACGTCCAGGTCGTCGGTGAAGGACTTGTCGAGCTCGACGTCCTCCACCGGAATGCCGGCGATCTCGTTGACGATCTCGGCGAGACCCTCAAGAACCTCTTCGCGGGTAGCCATATCGGCTGCTCCTCTTCACTGTTGACGGCGAACGGTCCGGCGGACCGCCGCGGGTTATCTGAGCTGGGCGGGAAAAACGCCTAGGGGAGAGTAACGACTGCGGCTGCGTAGACCAGACCGGCCCCGAAGCCGATGATGAGCGCCAGGTCTCCGCTCTTGGCCTCGCCGCGCTCCAGCATCCGCTCCATGGCGAGCGGAATGGAGGCGGCGGAGGTGTTGCCGGTCTCGGCGATGTCGCGGGCCACCGGCAGCGAGGCCGGCAGCGCGAGTGCCTTGACCATGGCGTCGATGATCCGCATGTTGGCCTGGTGCGGAATGAACGCGCCGAGCTGGTCGGCGGTGATCCCCGCGGCGTCCAGCGCCTGCTGGGCGACCTTCGCCATGTCCCACACCGCCCAGCGGAAGACCGTCTGGCCCTCCATCCGCAGGGCCGGCCACTTGGCGCCCTGCTCGGGGTCGCCCGCGCCGTTGACGGCGTCGGGCTTGGCGAAGGCGGTGTCCCAGGCCTGGGTCTGCGAGATCACGTCGGCCTGCGAACCGTCCGAACCCCAGATCACCTTGCCGATGCCGGGGGTGTCGGACGGGCCGACGATGGCCGCGCCGGCGCCGTCACCGAAGATGAAGGCGGTCGAGCGGTCGGTCACGTCGGTCAGGTCGCTGAGCCGCTCCACGCCGATCACCAGCACGTACCCGGCGCTGCCGCCGCGCACCATGCCGTCCGCCAGGCTCAGGCCGTAGCCGAAGCCGGCGCAGGCGGCGGAGATGTCGAACGCGGGGGCGGTGCCGCAGCCGAGTCGCTGGGCGATCTCGGTGGCGATCGCGGGGGTCTGCTTCAGGTGCGAGACGGTGGCGACGATCACGCCGCCGATCTGCTCGGGCGTGATCCCGGCCATCGCGATGGCCTTGCCCGCCGCCTGCACCGACATCTCGGAGACGCTCTCCTCCGGGCCCGCCCAGCGGCGCTCGGCGATGCCGGAGCGGGTGCGGATCCACTCGTCCGAGGAGTCGATCCAGTTCAGCACCTCGGAGTTGGGGATGACCCGGGTGGGGCGGTAGCCGCCGACGCCGTGGATCCGCGAGTACTGGGCGCCGGTGGCCGGCTTGATCTGAATGCTCATGCGGTGCTCTCCCGGCCGCCGTGCTCGGCCACGAGCTCGCGTGCCTTGTCGAGATCGGCGGGGGTCTTCAGGGCCAGCGTCGCGACGCCCTTGACGTTTCGCTTGACCAGGTTGGTGAGGGTGCCGGCCGGCGACAGCTCGATCACCGCGGTGGCGCCGAGCTGCTGCAGGGTCTCCATGCACAGGTCCCAGCGGACCGGGTTGGACACCTGCGACACCAGGCGGGCCAGCACCTCGGCACCGTCGCCGACCACCTCGCCGTCCTTGTTCGACAGGTAGGTGACCAGCGGGTCGGCGGCCTTCAGGGTCGGGGCGAGCTTGGCCAGCCGCTCCACGCCGGCGGCCATGTGCTCGGTGTGGAAGGCACCGGCCACCTTCAGCGGGATCAGTCGCGCGCCGGCCGGCGGGTCCGCCTTCAGCGCGGCGAGCTGCTCAAGCGTGCCCGCCGCGACGAGCTGGCCGCCGCCGTTGTTGTTGGCCGCGGTCACGCCGTGTTCGGCCAGCTTCGCGGCCACCGTCTCCGGGTCCCCGCCGAGGACGGCGGTCATTCCGGTCGCGGTGGCGGCGGCGGCCTCGGCCATGCCCAGGCTGCGCTCGCGCACGAAGGCCAGCGCGTCCTGCTCGGACAGCACCCCGGCCAGCGCGGCGGCGGTGATCTCGCCGACGCTGTGCCCGGCGACCGCCCCGGCGGTGCCCGTGACGCCCTGCGGGAGCAGTGCGCCCGCGGTCACCAGGCCCGCGGCGACCAGCAGCGGCTGGGCGACGGCGGTGTCCTTGATCTCCTCCTCGGACGCCTCGGTGCCGGCGTGCACGAGGTCGAGGCCGGCCACCTCGGACCACTGGCGCAGCCGGTCGGCCACGCCGTCCAGTTCGAGCCAGGGGTTGAGGAAACCGGGAGTCTGGGCACCCTGTCCAGGGGCGACGATTACAAGCACGGTTCAACCCTCTCTCGCCGGACGCCCGCGGGCGGGTAGGCGACGATGACGAAGAAAAGCACGTCGGCTTGTGGATTCCCTACAGTTCGTTCAGCCCTGGTCCGGTCCGGAACCGAGACGCCCCAGAGCAAGGGCGATGCGCAGGGTGAACGCCGAACGTACGTCGGACGGAGCATAGCCGGTGACGTCTGTCACACGACGCAGCCGGTAGCGGACGGTGTTCGGGTGGACGAAGAGCATCCGGGCGGCCCCTTCCAGCGAGGACGCCTGCTCCAGGTAGACACTCAGCGTCTCCAGGAGTGCCGAGCCGGCTTCCTCCAGGGGTGTGTAGATCTCCTCCACCAGCTGGCGGCGCGCCACTTCGTCGCCGGCCAGTGCCCGTTCCGGCAGCAGGTCGTCGGCGAGCACCGGGCGCGGCGCGTCCGGCCAGGCGGCGCACGCCTTCAGGCCCTGCGCCGCGGCGTGCGCGGAGCGGGTCGCCGAGAGCAGGTCGCCGACGGTCGGGCCGACCACCACCGGGCCGGGGGCGAACTGTCCGATCAGCGCCCGGGCGGCGTGCACGGGCTCCTTGTCGCCGCCGACCACCACCACCAGGCGGCGCCCCAGCACCCCGGTCAGCACGTGCAGCTTGGCGTACCGGGCGGCCCGCCGGATGGCCTCCACGACCAGTTCGCTGTCGCCGTCCGGGGCGCTGCCCATCACCACCCGCACCTGGCTGGGCTGGCCCCAGCCGAGGGCCGCGGCCCGGGACAGCACGCCCTCGTCGGCGTCGCCGGACAGCAGCGAGTTGACCACCAGCGCCTCCAGCCGGGCGTCCCACGCGCCGCGCGCCTCGGCGGCCTGCGCGTACACCTGGGCGGTGGCGAAGGCGATCTCCCGGGCGTACACCAGCACCGACTCGCGCATCCCGGCCTCGTCGCCGGGGGCGGCCACCTCCTCGATGGCCTCCTCCATCACCTCGATGGTGGTGCGGATCAGTTCCACGGTCTGCCGCAGCGTGATCGCCCGGGTCAGCTCGCGCGGCGCGGTGCCGAACACGTCGGTGGAGATCGCCTGCGGGGCCTCCGGGTGGCGGTACCACTCGGTGAACGCGGCGATGCCCGCCTGGGCGACCAGGCCGATCCACGAGCGGTGCTCGGGCGGCATCCGCCGGTACCAGGCGAGTTGGTCGTCCATCCGGGCGATCGCGGCGGTGGCCAGCTTGCCCGCGGACTTCTCCAGCCGCTTGAGCGTGGCCGCCCGCAGCTCCGCCCGGTCGGCGGCCAGTCGCCGCTCCTCGGCGGTCATCCGGCCGCGCGCGGGCACCCCGGCCGACGCCCGGGCGGGCGCCGGGCGCTTGGCCGCGGACTTCTTCTCCGGCCCCTTGTCGACGGCCCGGTCGGGGGACGGGCGCTCGCCGGTCGACCGGTCGGCTGCTTTGTCGGGTTTCGCTGAAGCGGATGGCACGGCACTACCTTGCCTCACCCGGAGCGGTGCTCGTGCACACCCGGGGTGGATGTGTCCGGTGGCCCCGGTCACACCGGCTACCGTGGTGCGGGTGAGCGTGGATTCCCCGGCGGGCGACGGCCCCCTCCCCGAAGCGGTCGAACCCTCCTTCGCGCCGGTGCGGCGCGAGCGCGGGCGCGCGGACCACCGGCGCGCCGCCGAGCGCTACCTGTCCGAACCCGCCGAAGGCGTGACCGCCCGGCACGCCTTCTCCTTCGCCGGGCACTACGACCCGAGGAACACCTCCTTCGGCGCCCTGCTGGCCTGCAACGAGGAGACGCTGGCCCCGGGCGCCGGCTACGACGCGCACCGGCACAGCGAGACCGAGATCGTCACCTGGGTGGTGCGGGGCGCGCTCGCGCACCGCGACGACGCGGGGCACGCCGGTGTGGTCCGGCCCGGGATGGTGCAGGTGCAGTCCACCGGTTCGGGAATCACCCATACGGAGCGCAACCTCGGCGGTTCGGCCGAGCCGGTGACGTTCGTTCAGATGTGGCTGCAGCCCGACGAGTTCGGGGCGGCGCCGGGGTTCGGCCTGCGGCAGGTGCCGGTCGAGGAGGACGGCCTGACGCTGCTCGCCTCCGGACGGGCCGAGGACGCCGAGGCACTGCGGCTGCGGCGCAGCGACGCCGCGCTGTGGCTGGTCCGGGCGTCGGCCTGGCGTTCGCTGCCGCCGCTGCCGCAGGCGCCGTTCCGCTACGTGCACGTGGTGTCCGGCGCGGTCGGCTACCGCACGGTGCCCGGGCCGCAGGGCGGCGGCCGCTCGGCGGTGGCCGGGGACTCGGTGCGGATCACCGGCGAGGCGTTCGCGGACCCGGTGGCCGGGGAGGACGGCGTGGAACTGCTGCTGTGGCAGATGGACAGCGAGGTGTCGTACGGCTAGGGCGTGATCCGAACGACGCGCCCTACGCCGCGGCCTCGGCCAGGACGGCGTCGCTGAGCTGCGGCCACACCTCGGCGGCCCACGGGCCGAAGTCGCGGTCGGTGAGGGCGAGGCAGGCGAGGCCGGCGTCCGGGTCGACCCACAGGAAGGTGCCGGACTGGCCGAAGTGGCCGAAGGTGGCGGGGGAGTTGGCGGTGCCGGTCCAGTGCGGGGTCTTGTGGTCGCGGATCTCGAAGCCGAGGCCCCAGTCGTTGGGGCGGCGGTGGCCGAAGCCGGGGAGGACGCCGCTGGTGCCGGGGAAGGCGACCTCGCGGGTCGCGCTCCGCAGGGTGGCGGCGTCGAGCAGCTTGGGGGCCTGGAGTTCCGCGGCGAAGCGGCACAGGTCGGCGGCGGTGGAGAGGCCGCCAGCGCCGGCGGGGGCGCGGTGGGCGGTGTTGATCAGGGTGGCGTGCATGCCCAGCGGCGCGAAGACCGCCTCCGCGGCGTACTGCGCGAACGGGATGCCGGAGGCCTGCTCCAGGGTGGCGGCGAGGACGTCGAAGCCGGCGTTGGAGTAGAGCCGGCGGTTGCCCGGGGCGGCCATCACGCGGTGCTCGTCGAAGGCGAGGCCGGAGGTGTGGGCGAGCAGGTGGCGGACGGTCGAGCCCTCGGGCCCGGCCGGGTCGTCGAGTTCGAAGACGCCCTCCTCGACGGCGACCAGCACGGCGTACGAGCTGAGCAGCTTGGTCACCGAGGCGAGCGGGAAGAGGTGGTCCTGCGGGCCGTGCGCGCCGAGCAGCGCGCCGTCCGCGCCGACCACGGCCGCCGCGGCGTTCGGTACCGGCCAGTCCTCGATCATCCGCAAGCTCTGCATGGCCCGAACTCTAGACGACGGCGGGGGCGCGACGGTGTGCCAGGCTTGCTTGGAGTGCGCTCTAACTCAGTAGCGTCGTCACCGTCGCCGAGACCGGGGGTCAGCCGTGGCAGAAACGTTCGCAGGGTTCGGGATCGGAGAGGTCTCCGAGGCCACCGGCCTGTCCGCGCACACGCTGCGCTGGTACGAGCGGATCGGCCTGCTGGACCCGGTGGACCGCTCCTACGCGGGGCAGCGCCGCTACAGCGAGGCGGACCTGGCCAGGCTGGCGTTCCTGACGAAGCTTCGGCTGACCGGGATGCCGGTGGCCGACATGGTGCGGTACGTGGAACTGGTCCGGGCCGGGGACGGCACCCGCCGGGAGCGGCAGGAACTGCTGGTGGCCCACCGCGAGGAGGTCCGGCAGCGGCTGGCGGACCTGCACGCGACGCTCGCCGTGATCGACCTGAAGATCGAGATCTACGGCGCGCCGGACGAGGTGCCGGTGGTCTGCCGGCCCGAGCAACTGTCCGCCCGCACCGGCGACGAGGAAGCACAGCTGGAACCCCTCAACGACAGGAAGAGCGCATGAGCAGCATCGAGACCACCCGGCTCGGCACCGACGGCCCGGTCGTGGGCGTGCAGGGCCTGGGCTGCATGGGGATGAGCGAGTTCTACGGCCCGACCGACACCGAGGAGGCGCTGGCCACCCTGGACGCGGCGCTGGAGCGCGGGGTGACGCTGTTCGACACCGCCGACGTCTACGGCTCGGGTGCCAACGAGGAACTGGTCGGCCCGTTCGTCCGGGCCAACCGCGACCGGGTGGTGCTGGCCACCAAGTTCGCGATCGAGCGCCGCGCCGACGACCCGTCGTACCGCGGCGTCAACAACGACCCGGCGTACATCCGCCGCGCAGTGGACGCCTCGCTGCGCCGACTGGGTATCGACGTGATCGACCTCTACTACATGCACCGGCGCGACCCGAAGGTGCCGCTGGCCGAGTCGGTGGGCGCGATGGCCGAGCTGGTCGAGGCCGGCAAGGTGCGCTACCTGGGCCTGTCCGAGGTCACCGGCGCGGAGCTGCGCGAGGCGCACGCGGTGCACCCGATCACCGCGCTGCAGTCCGAGTGGTCGCTGTTCGCCCGCGGCGTCGAGCGCAGCGCGGTGCCCGCCGCGGCCGAGCTCGGCGTGGCGCTGGTGCCCTACTCGCCGCTCGGCCGGGGCTTCCTGACCGGCGCGTTCAGCTCCGCCGAGCAGCTGTCCGAGGGCGACTACCGGCGCTACCTGCCGCAGTTCACCGGGCCGAACGCGGACGGCAACGCGGCGCTGGTCGAGCCGATCCGGAAGATCGCGGCGGACCGCGGGGTGACGGCGGCCCAGGTCGCGCTGGCCTGGGTGCAGCAGCGGGCCGAGGTGCACGGGCTGGCCGTGGTGCCGATCCCGGGCACCCGCAAGCGCACCCGGCTGGCGGAGAACACCGCGGCGACGGCGCTGAAGCTGACCGCGGCCGAGCTGGTCGAGCTCGACCGGATCGGCGGTCTGGTGGCGGGCGACCGCTACGCCGACATGAGCGCCACCGCGGACGCCCGCGAGGTCTGACCGCGGGTCACCTGGCGGCCGGTCAGTTCTCCTGCTCGGCGGGGCCGGTGACGTCCCCGTAGCGGCCGAGCGCGATGGCGGCGAAGTTGTGCCGGCTGGCGGTGCCCTGGACCAGGTAGCCGTTGTGGCCGTTGGCGCCGGTCGAGGAGATCGCCATCGCGCCGAACGCCTGGGTGGTCGGGTCGGCCCCGTGACCGAGGCCCCCGACCTCCAGGTAGGGCACGTTGCCGATCCAGTCGGAGGAGTTGCGGGCCGCCCAGACCTGGACGCCGGTGCCGAGTTCGGCGGCCGAGCCGACGCCCATGCCGGGGCTGCCGAACACCACCAGGTCGGTGGGCTGCGCCTCGTGCAGGTGCGGTGCGACGGTGCCGCAGACCACCGAGCCGTAGGAGTGGCAGAGCAGCGCCGGCGGGGTCTGCGGGTGGCCGACCTGCTTCAGTCCGGCGAGCAGCCGCTCCAGCCGGGGCGCGGCGGCCTCGGCGAGCCGGGAGGTCACCGCGTCCGGGCCGAGGCCCTGCGGGGTGACGTAGCCCGTCCAGGCGATCACCGCGGTCCGGGCGCCGGGGGACTGCGCGTGCTCCTCGGCGTACAGGGCGCGGCCCATGCCGGCGGGGGAGCGCAGCGGGTCGACGGTCTGGTCGAAGTGGGCGAGGTCGGCGTCCGAGCCGGGCACCAGCACGGAGACCCGGTCGGCGGTGGCGAGGTCGCCGTACACCTCGGAGACCAGGCCGCGGCCGCGGGGGTCGAAGGCGAGGATCTGCCGGCCGTCGGCGAGCAGGTGCTCGGAGTCGTTGGCGCGGGAGGTGGCCAGCGCGCGGGCGGTGGCGTCCAGGGTGTGGTCGGCGGCGCGCAGGCGGGCGCGGTCGCGCTCGGCGGCGATGGCCACCCGGTTGGCGCGGTAGCGGACCTGCAGCGGGGCGCCGTCCAGGTTGCCGACCACCAGCGGGTACTCGGTGATCAGCCGTTCCAGCTCGGCGGGCTTCAGCGCCGCGAAGAACGCCGCCACCGCGGCCGGGTCGGCGGTGGCCGGGTCCGGCAGCGCGTGCCCGAAGGACTGGTCGGCGACCCACGCGGTGCTGCCCGCGGGCGGGGTGGTGATCAGCAGCTGCTCGTTCGAGGCGGCGGCCTGCGCGGCGGCGGCGCCCGCGTCCACCAGGGCGGCGCAGCCCGCGAAGACGCCGATCAGGATGCGCTTGACCCGCCTGCGCTGCATGGCGTCATCTCCCTCGGGCCGGTGCGGGACAGCGGGCCGGGCCCGACGGTGCTGCGACTGCCAACTACTAGTCAGCCAGGGTAGAGGCCGCCCGGGGCGCCCGGCAGGGATCAAACCGTGTTCCGCGTCACATTCCCCCGGACGCTACGCACGCCGCCCCTGGTCGAAGTCCTTCAGCAGCCGCTTCGGCGCGGTGCTCCGCCAGGCCTCGGTGACCAGCTCCCGGAGCTCCTCGGCGTCCACCCGGGCCAGCTCCACCCGCACCCAGCCGAACCGGCCGGTGTACGGGGCGATCGAGTACACCTGGGGTGCGGCGGCGATCAGTTCGGCCTGCTCCTCGGGGCGGGCCTTCACCGAGGCGGCGCCGGACTCCGGGTGGCCCATCGCGAAGATCTTCCGGCCGAGGCGCAGGGTGACCTGCTCCCAGGTGATCTCCTGGTGGGTCTGCGGCAGCGCCAGCGCCACCGCGGTCAGCTCGTCGAAGGTCGCCATGGGCGCCAGCGTAGCGAGCCCGACTGACCGTCAGACCGCGCCCAGCGCGTACACCGCGAACAGCGCCGCCCCGGCCCCGGCCACCGCGCGCCAGGTCCGCGAGGGCCACGGCGCGTCGAACCGGCGGGCGTGGCGGGCGATCAGCGCCAGTACCGCGCCGAACACCGGCAGCCACAGCAGTCGCAGCAGCGCCCAGCCCGCCGAGTCGGGCGCGGTGGTCAGCCCGGGCAGCGCGCCGAACCGCGCACCGGCCAGCGCGGTCAGGAACATCGCGGTCTGGTGCCAGCAGAAGATCGTCATCGCGCCCAGGTTCACCGCCACCACCGGCAGCCACAGCAGCGGACGGCGCAGCAGCCGGCCCAGCCGGTCCTTCAGCAGCATCGCCGCGCCGCCCTGCACCGAGGCCAGCGCCAGCACCAGCAGGGACGGCGGGTGCGAGTTGGTCCGCGCCGCGCCCGGCACCCCGACCATGCTGGCCGGGTAGTGGAAGACCAGCAGCAGCACCGCGAACAGCGCCGCCCCGCCGAACGCCAGCAGCTTCGCCCCGGCCCGGGAGATCCGCCCGTGCGCCCAGTCCACGCCCACCTGGTAGGCGAACAGCCAGCCCGGCAGCAGGTTCAGCAGGCTCAGCCAGCCCGGCATCGACGACGCCCACGGCCCGTACCGCAGCAGGTCGACCACCGCGACCACGGCCATCAGCGCCGCCGCGCCCCAGCCGCGCAGCCGCCGCCCGAGCCGGACGCAGAGCGGGGTGAGCGCGGTCAGCACCAGGTACATCGCGATGTACCAGAGCGGCTGCACCATCAGCACCGCCCCGGTGCGCACGCTGTCCGCCGGGACGCCGAGCCCGCGCAGCACCGGGATCAGCGCCGCCCACACCGCGGCCACCCCGAGCACCGGCCGCGCCAGCCGCAGCACCCGGCCGCGCAGCCACGCGCGGGTGTCCGTGCCGCGCTCGGCGGCCCGCCGCAGCGACAGCGCCGAGGCCCGGCCGCCGACCAGGAAGAACACGCCCAGCATCTGCAGCACCCAGCTGAGCGGCGCCATGGACGGCAGTGCCGCCAGTGGGCTGGCGTTGTGCAGCGCCCCGCCGGAGAGCGTGAACCCGCCGAGCATCCAGTGCCCGACCGGCACCGAGAGCAGGGCGAGGGCGCGCAGTCCGTCCAGGGCGCGGTCGCGGCCGGCGGGGGTCTTGCCGTCCACCGCGGCGGCGGCGCGGCGCAGGGTTGCGGGCAGCATGGCGGTACTCCTGTTCCGTGGAAGCGGGGGTGACGGGCCGTCAGGCCGCGGTGGCGCCGGGCGTACCGGCGTCGGGAGTGGGACCGGAGACGTCGGTGGCGCCGGGCGTACCGGCGTCGGGGGTGGGGCCGGAGACGTCGGTGGTGCCGGTCAGGGCGAGGCGGGCGAAGGCGGTCAGTGAGGCGCTGCCCGGGGCGAAGTAGCCGCTGTGGCCGTGCGAGCCGGTGGACGGGACCGGGTGGGCGTGGAAGCCGGCGGAGGTCGGGTCGGTGCCGTGGCCGAAGCCGAACAGCGACACGTTCGGCACGTCGGAGATCCAGTCCTCGGCGTTGCGCTGCACCGCCCACACCGGCACCCGCAGCCGGTCGGCCCGGTCGGTGCCGAGGCCCGGCGAGCCGTACACCACCAGCGCGGACACCTGCGCGGGGTCGGGTCCGGCCTGGCCGCAGACCACCGACCCGTAGCTGTGGCAGAACAGCGTGACCGGCCCGGTCGCCGGGGTCAGGCCCGCCAGCATCCGGTCCAGGCGGACCGCGCCGGCCCGGGCCAGGTCCTCCCGGGCGACGTCCACGCCGAGGCCGAGCGGGGTGGTGTAGCCGGCCCACGCCACCACGGCGACCCGGTCGCCGCTCTCGGCGCGCAGGGCCTTCGCCATCCCGGCGAGGGTGGTGTAGCCGTCCGACGCGCGGTCATAGCTCGACAAGTCGACATCGGAGCCGGGCACCAGTACGGCGGCCCGCTGATCCTTCGTCAGGTCGCCGAAGACCTCGGCGACCTGGCCGCGCCCGCGCGGGTCGAAGGCGAGCAGCTGCCGGCCGGTGAGCGAGGCGTAGCGCTCGGCGCGGGCGGCCGCCGCCTGGCGGTCGCGGTCCGGCAGCGCGGGGTCGGCGGCCCGGGCGTCCTCCCGGGCCCGCTCCTCGGCGAGGGCGAGGCTGTTGGCCTGGTAGCGCAGCGGCAGCGGCGCGCCGTCCAGGTTGCCGACCACCTGCGGGTGCCGCACGGCCAGCGCCCGCTGCCGGGCGAGCGGGAGATCGGCGAAGAACGCCGCGACCTCGGCGGGCGAGGCCTTCCCCGGGTCCGGCAGCGGCACGCCGAGCACGGTGTCCGCGACCCACGCGGCGGTGCCCGGCGGGGGCCCGGTCAGCGGTGTCTGGGCGTCCGCCGACGCCCACGAACCGACCCCCAGTACGGCGGTCGCCACCAGTGCGGCGGCGACCATCGTGCGACGCAGACGCGAGACCATCGCTTCTTCCTCTCCTTCGGCAACGGAGAGGAAGGTAGGAAGACGACACCCGACGGGGCGTCACACCGCGGAGCCAACCGCGGCGTCATACCGGGGGGCTACCTGGCCCACCGGGTGGGACTACCGCGCGCCCGGCTGGACCAGGCCCGACTCGTAGGCGAGGACGACGGCCTGGGCGCGGTCGCGGAGGTCGAGCTTGCCGAGGATCCGGCCGATGTGGGTCTTGACGGTCTGCTCGGCGAGGACCAGCTGCGCGGCGATCTCCTGGTTGGACAGGCCGCGGGCGATGAGTTCGAGGACCTCGGTCTCGCGCGGGGTGAGGCCGTTGAGCCGCAGCCGCGGATCGCGGCGCGGCGCGGGCCGGTTGCGGGCGAAGTCCTCGATCAGGCGGCGGGTGACCGAGGGCGCGAGCAGGGCGTCGCCGGCGGCGACCACGCGGACGGCGGCGATCAGGTCGGCCGGCGGGGCGTCCTTCAGCAGGAAGCCGGACGCGCCGGCCCGCAGCGCCTCGTAGACGTAGTCGTCGACGTCGAAGGTGGTGAGCATCAGGACCCGCGGCCGGTGCACCACGCCCGGTGGGGGGTCGAGCAGCCGGCGGGCGGCCTCCAGGCCGTCCATCTCGGGCATCCGGACGTCCATCAGCACGACGTCGGGGTGGGTGCGCCCGCTGACCTCGATCGCCTGGCGGCCGTCGGCGGCGTCGCCGACCACGTCGATGTCGCTCTGCGCGCCGAGCAGCGCGGCGAATCCGGCGCGGACCATCGCCTGGTCGTCGACGATGAGGACACGGATGGTCATGAAGGGCTCTCTCCTGAGACGTCGTCAGCGGATGCCACCAGCATGCCCGACGCGGGGTCGCCGAGCGGCAGCACGGCGTGGACCCGGTAGCCGCCCTCCGGGGTGGGCCCGGTCTCCAGGTCGCCGGAGAGCAGCCGCACCCGCTCGCGCATGCCGACCAGGCCCTGCCCGGTGGAGCCGGCGGCCTCCACGGCGGCGCCCCGGCCGGGCGGCGGGTCGTTGACCACGCCGACGGCGAGCGCGCCGTCGGCGGCGGACAGCCGGACCCGGGCGGCGGCGCCGGGGGCGTGGCGGACCACGTTGGCCAGCGCCTCCTGGACGATCCGGTAGGCGGAGAGCGCGACCGCCTCCGGCACCGGCTCCAGCGCGGCGACCTCCTGATCGACCGTCAGCTCGCCCCGGACCCCGGCCTGGGCGACGGTGGCCAGCAGCTTGGGCAGATCCGCGAGCCCCGGCTGCGGGGCCTTGTCGGCCTCGGTCTCGGCGGCCCGCAGCACCCCGAGCAGGCGCCGCATCTCGGCGAGCGAGCCGCGGGCGGCGGCGGCGATCTGGCCGAACTCGGCGACCGCGGGCTCCGGCAGGCCCTCGATCCGGTACGGGGCGCTGTCGGCCTGCACGGCGATCACCGACATGTGGTGGGCGACCACGTCGTGCAGCTCGCGGGCGATCCGGGCCCGCTCCTCCAGCAGCGTCCGGCGGGCGCGCTCGGCCTCGGAGATCTGCTCCTGCTCGGCGAGCAGACGCCGTGCCTCGCCGCGTCCGCGCAGCAGCCAGCCGAGCAGCAGGATCACCCCGGACAGCGCGGTGACCACCACCGAGGAGCCGTCGAAGTGCTCGTTGAAGGCGGTCCAACTCAGGCTGGAGCCGAGGAAGGTGACCACCCAGACGGCCAGCAGGGTGCGGCCGCGCTCGCGCAGCCCCAGGAAGACCATCAGGAACAGGTAGGCGAGCAGCGTGGTGACCGGCCAGGGCCAGCTCTCCTCGCTCGCCGAGCCGTAGGTGGCGACCGCGCCGACCACCACCGACGGGGCGACCAGCTGCCAGGCCAGCAGCGGCCTGGTCAGCGCCAGGGCCAGCGCCCCGGCCTGCACGACGGCGAGCGCGGTGGCGAGCGATCCGCCCAGCCCGTAGACGCGCATCAGCAGCACGATGCCGGTCGGCAGCAGCGCCCCGACCATGGCCAGCACCACGCCGTACGGCGCCGCCCGCACCCAGCGCCGCCGTGCGCCGGACATCAGCGGCCGGTGGTCCGGGGCGGGCTCGGTCAGGGCGCGGAGGAAGTCGTTCCAGATGCTCACGGGCCCGAGGGTAGAGCGGGGCCGGGCCGGTGTCCTCATACCCGGGTAGCGGCCGCCGCGTCATACCGTGGTGCCACCCCGGGCTCCGCGGGGTCCCGGGTCAGCGCCAGGAGCCGGCCAGGGCCGGTCCCAGCTGGTCGAAGTGACGCTCGATCAGGGCGAGCATCCCGTCGGTGCAGGGGCCGTGGGCGTCCGGGTTGGCGGCGTACGACAGGTGTGAGATCCGCACCACGGTGCCGAAGACCGCGGCCAGCAGCCGGGGGCGCAGGTCGAGTTCCGGGTCCAGTCCCTCGCGGTCGGCCAGCACCCGGGCGATCTCCGCCTCCTGCTGGATGGAGTGCCGCAGGTGGGCGGCGAGCAGCGTCGGGGTGGACTCGATCAGCTCGAACAGCTCCAGCGCCGCGTTGACGTTGCCGCCCTGGCCCGGCCCGCCCTGGTCGAGGGTTCGCCAGACCTCGTTGAGGGCGCCGCGCATCGCCTGGAGCGGGTTCTCCCCGGCGGGCCGGGCGCGCAGCCGGCCGAGGAACTGCTCCTCGGCGTCGGCGAGCACCGCGAGGGCGACCTCCTCCTTGTTGGCGAAGTACCGGAAGAAGGTGCGCTGGGAGACCTCCACCTCGGCGGCGATCTCGTCCACCGTGGTCTGTCCGTAGCCCTGCTTCAGGAAAAGCCGGTGGGCGGCGCCGACCAGGGAGTCCCGGGTGCGCTGCTTCTTCCGCTCGCGCAGGCCGACCGGCTGCTCCTCGGCGGTGGTGGGGGTGGCCATGGCTCCACGATAGCGCTCTGACAGTTGGCACGAGGTGACACGAGTCACCGTTTGTCGATTGTCAGCGACTGACATAATGTTCGGGGCGCTGCCGTCCAGCCGCACCACCACTCCACGGGGAAGGCCCGATCCGCATGAGCCAGTCCGTACTCGACAAGACGCAGGCCGATCCGCCGGCCCGCAGCAGCCTGCGGGGGCACCCCTGGCTGACGCTCCTCACCGTCGCGGTGGGCGTGATGATGGTGGCGCTCGACGGCACCGTCGTCGCCATCGCCAACCCGGTCATCCAGGAAGATCTCCACGCCTCGCCCGCCGACATCCAGTGGGTGACCAGCGGCTACCTGCTGGCCCTCGCGGTCTTCCTGATCACCGCAGGCAAGATCGGTGACCGGTTCGGCCACCGCAACACCTTCCTGATCGGCGCGGTCGGCTTCGCCGCCACCTCCGCGGCCATCGGCTTCGCCGGCTCGATCCAGCAGGTGATCTTCTTCCGGGTGCTCCAGGGCCTCTTCGGCGCCCTGCTCCAGCCCGCCGCGCTCGGCCTGCTGCGCGGGGCCTTCCCCGCCGACAAGCTCAACATGGCGATCGGCATCTGGGGCGGCGTCATCGGCGCCTCCACCGCGGCCGGACCGATCGTCGGCGGCCTGCTGGTCGAGCACGTCAGCTGGCAGTCGGTGTTCTTCATCAACATCCCGGTCGGCCTGATCGCGCTCGTCCTCGGCCTGGTGATCCTCAAGGACGTGCGCGCCGAGAACGCCGCCAAGTCCTTCGACATCCCCGGCATCGTGCTGCTCTCCGGCGCGATGTTCATGCTGGTCTGGGGCATCATCAAGGCCCCGGCGTGGGGCTGGGGCGACCCCGCCACGCTGCTCTTCCTCGGCGGCGCGGTGCTCGCCCTGGTGGTCTTCGCGCTGTGGCAGACCCGCGCGAAGGAGCCGCTGATCCCGCTCGCCCTGTTCCGCTCGGTGCCGCTCTCGGCCGGCACCCTGCTGATGGTGCTGATGGCCTTCGCGTTCTTCGGTGGCGTCTTCTTCGTCACCTTCTACCTGCAGAACGTGCACGGCATGTCGCCGGTCGACGCCGGCGTCCACCTGCTCCCGATGACCGGCATGATGATCGTCGGCGCGCCGGTCTCCGGCTACCTGATCGGCAAGGTCGGCCCGCGCATCCCGATCGTCGGCGGCATGCTCTTCACCACCGCCGCGATGCTCGGCATGTCCACCCTGGACGTCGACTCCGGCGGCGGCGTCATGGCGCTCTGGTTCGTGCTGATGGGCCTCGGCCTCAGCCCGGTCATGGTCGGCGCCACCGAGGTCATCGTCGGCAACGCCCCGCTGGAGCTCTCCGGCGTCGCGGGCGGCCTCCAGCAGGCTGCCATGCAGGTCGGCGGCAGCCTCGGCACCGCGGTCCTCGGCGCGGTGATGGCCTCCAAGGTCACCTCGGTGCTCCCCGACAAGTGGGCCGCCGCGACCGGGGCCCCGCTCCCCGCCGGCGAGCAGGGCGAACAGCTCAAGCAGGCCGCGCAGTTGGGCATCGCCCCGCCGAACACCGGCGCGCAGGTGGCCGACGCGGTGCACTCGTCCTTCGTCAGCGGCATGGGCGTCGCCTTCACGGTCGCCGCGATCGTCGCCCTCGCGGCGGCGGGCCTCGGCCTGTTCACCAAGCGCGGTGCGAACGACGCCGGCCCGGCCGTGCACATCTGACGCCCGCTCGACGCAAAGATCCGCCCGAGGACAGGGGTTCTGTTCCTCGGGCGGATCTTTCCGTCTGTCAGGGTTGCTCGCGCAGTTCCCCGCGCCCCTGGCTGGGCTAGCGCTTAGGCGTCGCCGCCCGCGTGGCCCGGGTCGGCGGCGGCCACGTCGAGGAGCTGGTAGCGGTCGATGGCCGCCTTCAGCACGCTGCGGTCGATCTTGCCCTGCTTGGCCAGCTCGGTGAGGGTGGCCAGGACGACCGACTGGGCGTCGATGTGGAAGAAGCGCCGGGCCGCGCCGCGGGTGTCGGCGAAGCCGAAGCCGTCGGCACCGAGCGACTGGTACTGACCGGGCACCCAGCGGGAGATCTGGTCCGGCACCGCGCGCATCCAGTCGGAGACGGCGACGAACGGACCCTCCGCACCGGAGAGCTTGGTGGTCACGTACGGGACGCGCTGCGGCTCCTCGGGGTGGAGCAGGTTGAACTCCTCCGCCGCGACCGCGTCACGGCGCAGCTCGTTCCAGGAGGTCGCCGACCAGACGTCCGCCTTGACGTTCCACTCCTCGGCGAGGAGCCGCTGGGCCTCCAGCGCCCACGGCACGGCCACGCCGGAGGCGAGCAGCTGCGCCGGGATCTGGCCCGCGGTGCCGTCCTTGAGCTTGTAGAGGCCCTTGACGATGCCCTCGGCGTCGACGCCCTCCGGCTCGGCCGGCATCTTGATCGGCTCGTTGTAGACGGTGATGTAGTAGAAGACGTCCTCGCCCTGCGGGTGCTCGGCGGAGGAGCCGTACATCCGGCGCAGACCGTCCTGGACGATGTGCGCGATCTCGTAGCCGTAGGCCGGGTCGTAGGCGACCACACCGGGGTTGGTGGAGGCCAGCAGGTGCGAGTGGCCGTCGGCGTGCTGGAGGCCCTCACCGGTCAGCGTGGTGCGACCTGCGGTGGCGCCGAGCACGAAGCCGCGGGCCAGCTGGTCGGCCATCTGCCAGAACTGGTCGCCGGTGCGCTGGAACCCGAACATCGAGTAGAAGACGTACACCGGGATCAGCGGCTCGCCGTGGGTCGCGTAGGACGAACCCGCGGCGATCAGCGAGGCGGTGCAGCCGGCCTCGGAGATGCCGTCGTGCAGCATCTGACCGGTCGGGGACTCCTTGTACGCCAGCAGCAGCTCGCGGTCGACCGACTCGTAGGTCTGGCCGAGCGGGTTGTAGATCTTGGCGGACGGGAACAGCGAGTCCATGCCGAAGGTGCGGTACTCGTCCGGCGCGATCGGCACGAAGCGGTTGCCGATGCCCTTGTCGCGCATCAGGTCCTTGAGCAGCCGGACGAACGCCATGGTGGTGGCGATGGTCTGGTTGCCGGAGCCCTTCTTGACCGCCTTGTACGCGTCGTCGCCCGGCAGTTCGAGCTTGCGCGGACGCACCTTGCGGGTGGGCACGTAGCCGCCGAGCTCCCGCCGGCGGTCGTGCATGTACTGGATCTCCTCCGAGTTGCGACCCGGGTGGTAGTACGGCGGGTAGCCCTCGTCCAGCTGCTTGTCGGTGATCGGCAGGTGCAGCCGGTCGCGGAAGCGCTTCAGGTCCTCGACCGTCAGCTTCTTCATCTGGTGGGTGGCGTTGCGGCCCTCGAAGTTGGGGCCGAGCGTCCAGCCCTTGACCGTCTGGGCGAGGATCACGGTCGGCTGGCCCTTGTGCTCGCGGGCCGCCTTGAACGCCGCGTAGACCTTGCGGTGGTCGTGGCCGCCGCGACCCAGGTGCTGGATCTGCTGGTCGGACATGTTCTCGACCATGGCGCGCAGGCGCAGGTCGCCGCCGAAGAAGTTCTCGCGGATGTACGCGCCGGACTCGGTGGCGTACGTCTGGAACTGGCCGTCCACCGTGGTGTTCAGCTTGTTGACCAGGATGCCGTCGCGGTCCTGCGCCAGCAGCGGGTCCCAGGAGCGGTCCCAGACCAGCTTGATGACGTTCCAGCCGGCGCCGCGGAACTGCGACTCCAGCTCCTGGATGATCTTGCCGTTGCCGCGGACCGGGCCGTCCAGGCGCTGCAGGTTGCAGTTGACCACGAAGGTCAGGTTGTCCAGGCCCTCGCGGGCGGCCAGGGACAGCTGGCCGAGCGACTCCGGCTCGTCCATCTCGCCGTCGCCGAGGAAGGCGTACACGTGCGAGTCGGAGGTGTCCTTGATGCCGCGGTGCTCGAGGTACCGGTTCATCCGGGCCTGGTAGATCGCGCCGAGCGGGCCGAGGCCCATCGAGACGGTCGGGAACTCCCAGAAGTCCGGCATCAGCCGCGGGTGCGGGTAGCTGGACAGGCCGTACGGGGCCTTCGACTTCTCCTGGCGGAAGGCGTCGAGCTGCTGCTCGGACAGTCGGTCCAGGAGGAAGGCGCGGGCGTAGATGCCGGGGGAGGCGTGGCCCTGGAAGAAGATCTGGTCGCCGGACTCGCCCTCGGCGTCCTTGCCACGGAAGAAGTAGTTGAAGCCCACGTCGTAGAGGGACGCGGAGGAGGCGAAGGTGGCGATGTGGCCGCCGACGCCGATACCGGGACGCTGGGCGCGGGAGACCATAACGGCCGCGTTCCAGCGAGTCGCGTTCAGGATCTTGCGCTCGATCTCCTCGTTGCCGGGGAAGAACGGCTCGTCCTTGGTCGCGATGGTGTTGACGTAGTCCGTGCTGCGCATCTCGGGCACGGCGACACGCTTCTCACGGGCGCGCTCGATCAGCCGCAGCATGAGGTAACGGGCGCGCTCGCGCCCGCGCTCGTCGATGGCAGCGTCAAGCGACTCCAGCCACTCCGCGGTCTCCTCCGGATCGAAGTCCGGGACCTGGCTCGGGAGGCCGCCAATGATGATCGGGTTGCGATCGGATCCGGAAGCCACGCTGTTCCTTCACTGTCGGTCGAAACTGAGGTTGTCGCGCCGCCTCCATCGTGCTACCGCGTTCGGAGATCCGTCATCTCTACCGATCGGTAACCGTTCCGCCTGGTGGGCGGCACGGTCAGGAGGTGGTCCGACCTGGGACCCCGGGCGGACGATGGCGGCCGACCGGGATGAGGGCCAACAGGAGACTCTACGCCCGGACCCTCGAGTAGCCCGAATGCCGTTCGCATCTCGGGCATGCGTACGGCAAGCGCGAAGGCGGGCGACGAAGCATCCTGGTCCCGTACGGATATGGACAAACGGGTGTGATTACCGACACAAGGGGCGGCGTGTCGCCGTACGTCACGTCAACCTTTGGGTGGGATCGGGGGTCGGGTACTTGCGCGAACCGCCGCTCCCGTGTGGACTACGGCCACAGCCTCGGCATGGATGCCGAGCCGAATACTGGAGGTTATTCCCGTGAGCGCGACCGCGGACCCCGCGGACAAGTCCAACCCGGCGCTTCGTCTGGGCTTCGAACAGGGCCAGATCATCCAGGAGCTCGGGTACGACGAAGACAGTGACCAGGAGCTCCGCGAGGGCATCGAGGACATCACTGGTTCCGAACTCGTCGACGAGGACTACGACGACGTCGCCGACGGCGTCCTGCTGTGGCACCGCGACGAGGACGGGGATCTCACCGACGCCCTGGTCGACGCCCTGGAGTACCTTGCGGAGGGCGGCCTGATCTGGCTGCTCACGCCGAAGACCGGCCGTGACGGGCACGTCGAGGCGCACGAGATCGCCGACGCCGCCAAGACCGCCGGGCTCTCCCAGACCAGCTCGGTGGCGATCGCCAAGGAGTGGGCCGGCACCCGGCTGGCAACCCCGAAGGCCTCGAAGACCGGCAAGCGCTGACGCCCGCCCCGCCGCCTTCCGACGGGCCCCGCTGGAGCTTCCTCCAGCGGGGCCCGTTCGCGTTCCCGGGGGTGCTGTGCGCTCGTACCGCCACCGTGTTCACCCAGGGCGAAACCGCCCCCCGAACGGCCGGAACGGCTCACCCGAACGGCCGAACGGGGGGTCCCGGATGCGAGGATGCCCCTGCCCGCACAATTCGTTGAAGGTAGGAAGGTTCCCTCATGACGATCGAGATCGGCGCCCAGGCCCCGGACTTCGAGCTGAAGAACCAGCACGGCGAGTCGGTGAAGCTCTCCGACTACCGCGGCGAGAAGAACGTCGTCCTGGTCTTCTACCCGTTCGCCTTCACCGGGGTCTGCACCGGCGAGGTCTGCGAGATCCAGAAGGAGCTGCCGCGCCTGCAGAACGACGAGGTGCAGGTGCTCGCGGTCTCCAACGACTCGCCGTTCACCCTGCGGGTCTTCGCCGACCAGGAGGGCCTGGAGTACCCGCTGCTGTCGGACTTCTGGCCGCACGGCGAGGTCTCCCGCGCCTACGGCGTCTTCAACGAGGAGAAGGGCTGCGCGGTCCGCGGCACCTTCGTGATCGACAAGGAGGGCGTGGTCCGCTGGAGCGTCGTCAACGGCCTGCCGGACGCCCGCGACACCCGCGAGTACCTGACCGCCCTCGGCGCGCTCTGAGCCGCACCGGACCGCGCCACCGGCCCGGCCGCCCGGAATTCCCGGGCGCGCCGGGCCGAGTCACTCCCGGTGGCGGGAACCCGGCACTACGATCAGGCCGTTGACGGATCGGGAACCCGAATCTTGGAGGATCACGTGGGTGTCAGCCTGAGCAAGGGCGGCAATGTCTCCCTCACCAAGGAGGCGCCCGGCCTGACCGCCGTGGTCGTCGGCCTCGGGTGGGACATCCGCACCACCACCGGCACGGACTTCGACCTCGACGCCAGTGCGCTGCTCTGCACCGACCAGGGCAAGGTCCGCTCGGACGCGGACTTCATCTTCTTCAACAACCTGAAGAGCGCCGACGGCTCGGTCGAGCACACCGGCGACAACCTCACCGGCGAGGGCGAGGGCGACGACGAGCAGATCAAGGTCCACCTGGCGAACGTGCCGGCCGAGATCGCCAAGATCGTCTTCCCGGTCTCCATCTACGACGCGGAGAACCGGCAGCAGAACTTCGGCCAGGTCCGCAACGCCTTCATCCGCGTGGTGAACCAGGCCGGCGGCGCCGAGATCGCCCGCTACGACCTCTCCGAGGACGCCTCCACCGAGACCGCGATGGTCTTCGGCGAGCTGTACCGCAACGGCGCCGAGTGGAAGTTCCGCGCCATCGGCCAGGGCTACGCCTCCGGCCTGCGCGGCATCGCCCAGGACTTCGGGGTCAACGTCTGATCCGACGTCCCGCACGTCACCGGGATCGACGCCTGATCCCGCGCCAACAGCCCACCGGGCCGGGTCCGTTCGCGGACCCGGCCCGGTGGCGTTGTGCGCCCGAACCCGCCGCCCGCGGTGCGGCCTGGGCTTCTTGATAGATTCGGCCATGATCCGCGCACCGGGCCCGGAGCGGCACGAGGCCCGTCGGGGACGCCGACCGGGCCGGGGAACCGCGGAGTTCAGGAAGTTCAGTCGGGTGTGCAGCACTGCACGGCCGCTCGGGGGCGTAGATGTCTTGGGGTGCGCCCGCCGGGCGACCACCACCGGCCCGACCCTCCCGGACGGGCCGGCGGGAGCAGACCGCCACACCCCGGGAGCCCCGGAGACGGGAGCTGGGAGGAAGTCCATGTCCGTCACCCTCGCCAAGGGCGGAAACGTCTCGCTGACCAAGGCCGCGCCGAACCTGACCCAGGTTCAGATCGGCCTCGGCTGGGACGCCCGGTCCACCACCGGCGCGCCGTTCGACCTGGACGCCAGCGCGCTGCTGTGCGCGGGCGGGCGGGTCCTCGGCGACGAGTACTTCGTGTTCTACAACAACCTGCGCAGCCCCGAGGGTTCGGTCGAGCACCAGGGCGACAACCTCACCGGCGACGGTGACGGCGACGACGAGGTGGTGCAGGTCAACCTCGACCTGGTGCCGGTGCAGGTCGACAAGGTGGTGTTCGCGGTCTCCATCTACGACGCGGACGCCCGGCTGCAGAACTTCGGCCAGGTCTCCAACGCCTACATCCGCGTGGTCAACCTCACCGACGGCAGCGAGATCGCCCGCTACGACCTCTCCGAGGACGCCTCCGGCGAGACGGCGATGATCTTCGGTGAGCTCTACCGCTACCAGGGCGAGTGGAAGTTCCGCGCGGTCGGCCAGGGCTACGCCTCCGGCCTGCGCGGCATCGTGCTCGACTTCGGCGTCAACGTCCAGTAGGCGCCCGCGCCGACGCCCCTCAATCGGTCAATTCCGGTATTCCGAAAGGTAACTGACTCCGTGTTCCTCCGCACATTCGGATGGTCCTTCGCCATCACGATCGCCGGCCTGATCGCCGCCGGCCTGATCTGGGGGGCCGAAGGATTCGGCGTCGTCCTGATCCTCTCGATCCTCGAGATCTCCCTCTCCTTCGACAACGCCGTCGTCAACGCCACCGTCCTGAAGCGGATGAACGCCTTCTGGCAGAAGATCTTCCTGACGGTCGGCGTGCTGATCGCGGTCTTCGGCATGCGGCTGATCTTCCCGCTGCTGGTGGTCGGCCTCACCGCCCACCTCAACCCGGCGACCGTGATCGAGCTGGCGCTGGACTCCAGCAAGACCTACGACGGCCACACCTACGCGCAGTACCTGGAGCTGGCCAACCCGGCCATCGCGGCCTTCGGTGGCATCTTCCTGCTGATGATCTTCCTCGACTTCATCTTCGAGGAGAAGGACTTCAACTGGCTGCGCTGGCTGGAGAAGCCGCTGGAGAAGATCGGCCGGCTGGACGCCCTCTCCTCGGTGATCGCCCTGGTGCTGCTCGCCCTGGCCTCCCGGTTCTTCGCCGGTGACCGCGCCGAGACGGTGCTGCTGGCCGGCATCTGCGGCCTCGCCACCTACCTGGCCGTCAACGGCCTGTCCGAGGTGTTCGAGTCCGGGCTGGAGGAGCAGCAGGAGGCCGAGGAGGAGGCCGAGCGCACCGGCAAGTCGATCGTCCAGGTCGGCGGCAAGGCCGCGTTCTTCCTCTTCATCTACCTGGAGGTCCTCGACGCGTCGTTCTCCTTCGACGGCGTGGTCGGCGCGTTCGCCATCTCGCAGGACATCTTCCAGATCACCCTGGGCCTCGGCATCGGCGCGATGTACATCCGCTCGCTGACCGTCTTCCTGGTCCGCAAGGGCACCCTGGACGACTACGTGTACCTGGAGCACGGCGCGCACTACGCGATCGGCGCGCTGGCGCTGATCCTGCTGACCTCGATCAAGTACCACGTGCCGGAGATCGTCACCGGCCTGATCGGCGTCGCGTTCATCGGGGCGGCGCTGGCCTCCTCGATGGTGCGCAACCGCAGGAACCAGGCGTTGGAAGAGGAACCGACGCCGGTGGCCTAGCGGCCGGACGCGGAAACCGGAAGCCGCGCCCGGCGGGGGAACTCCCCTGCCGGGCGCGGCTTCTGCGTGGTGCGGGACGGTCAGCCGAGCTGCTGCTCGATGGCGCGGAGCTTGCGCTCCAGCGAGTCGAGCTTCGGCATCGAGAGGGTGTCCTCGTCGGTGGTCAGGTCGATGGAGGACGAGTAGCTGCTGCTCGAAGAGGAGTAGCTGCTGCTGGAGGTGGACTCCACGGCCGCGCGGGGGCGGCGGCCGGCGTTGAGGGCGGCGGGCTCCAGGTTGGAGGCGCTGACCCGCTCGAGGGTGGTCTCCTCGGGGGCTAGGGCAGGCTCCGTGGCGGACGAAGCGTCACCCGCCGCCGCCAGCGCCGGGACCTGACGGGCGTGCCGGGCCCGGGCGAGGACGCCGCCGCCGGCGCGGGAGAGGGCCTTGAGCTCGGCCCGCTCGCGGCGGTCCGCGCTGCGGGCGCGCACCTTGGCGTCCAGCTTGGCCTGGCGCTCCTCGCGCACCTCCTCGACCGCCTCGTCCAGGCTGCGGACGTTCTCCAGCAGCATCAGCGACCAGGCGGCGTAGGTCTCGCGGGGGGCGCGCAGCCAGCGGACCACGCGGATCTGCGGCAGCGGACGGGGGATCAGGCCCTGCTCGCGGAGCGCGGCGCGGCGGGTCTGCTTGAGCGCCCGGTCGAACAGCACGGCCGCCGAGATCGACATGCCGGCGAAGAACTGCGGGGCGCCGTCGTGGACGCCGCCGCGCGGGGCGTGCACCCAGTTGAACCAGGCCGAGGCGAGGGCGAAGGTCCACACCAGCAGGCGGGAGCCGAGCGCGGCGTCACCGTGGCTGGCCTCGCGGACGGCGAGGACGGAGCAGAACATGGCCGCGCCGTCCAGGCCGAACGGCACCAGGTACTCCCAGCCGCCGGACAGGTTCAGGTTCTGCTCGCCGAAGCCGACCAGGCCCTTGAAGGAGAGCGCCGCGGCCACGCCCGCGCAGCAGAACAGCAGCACGTACGAGGCGCCGCCGTAGATCGCCTCCTTGCGGCGGCGGCGCTCCTCGGAGCGCTCCCACGAGTCGCCGGACTCGTCGACCTTGTTGTTCTTGAAGCGCAGGAAGGCCACCAGGATGGCCGTGAACAGCAGGGCTGCACCGCCGACCACGGCCCAGACCAGCTGTATGGAGGAGAGGTTCATCGCGGGGAGGGCCTCGGCTTTCCGCAGGGCAGGGGAAGTAAGGGGTGACGCACGGGACACCTGTGCGGAGAGACGATATCGCGTCCGAGGACCGGGCATCGTACGGGAGTGATGATCCCTCTGCCAGCCGGACTCGCCGAGGGGTTGACGTTGACTCAGGCGGTTCCGGGTGGGTATTGGATGGGCGAGGAAGGTACCGGTTGGGGGAGGAAGACGCGATGGTCTCGGTGTGGGAGTTCCTGAAGGGGGACCGGAACGACTTCGACACGGGCGGGCAGTTCAAGGTCACGCTGACCAAGGCCCGTCCGCAGCACGCGATCACGGGGTCCGCGGCGACCACGGGCTACCTGTACATCAACCTGCACTGGTCGACCCGCAGCGCCGAGCGGCCGAGCGCCGGCAGCGCGCTGCGGCGGTTCTTCGACCCGCGGATCCTGCGCCCGCTGGAGCCGGAGGGCTTCAGCGGCGGGCCGGTCAGCGTCGACCTCGACCTGGCCTGCATGTACGAACTGACCGACGGCACGCGGGGCGTGGTGCAGCCGCTGGGCCGGCTGTTCGGCGACCTGAACAAGCCGCCGTACATCAAGCTCTCCGGTGACGACGTCTCAGGTGCGCCCTCCGGCGAGACGATGCACATCAACCTGGAGAAGAAGGACAAGTTCAAGCGGCTGCTGATCTTCGTCTACATCTACGACGACACGCCCGCGTTCGACCGCACCCACGCGGTGCTCACCATCGTCCCGCAGAGCGGGCCGCGGATCGAGATCAAGCTGGACGAGCGGGCCCCGGCGGCCCGTTCGTGTGCGGTGGTGCTGATCGAGAACGACGGCGACGGCACGCTGACGATCAGTCGCGAGGTGCGGTACGTGCACGGCTTCCAGTCCGACCTGGACCGGCTCTACGGCTTCGGGATGCAGTGGGAGCGGGGCTACAAGACCGGTGCCGAGTCCGCGGGTTAGCGCGGCTGGAACTGCGGGCCCTGCGGCGGCAGCGCGAACGGCTGCTGCGGCTGCTGGGCCGAGGCCGGGCCGGGCTGCGGCGGCACCGGCTGGGCGGGCGCCTGCGGCTGGACCGGCTGCTGCTGCGGGTACCCGTAGCCCTGCTGGGGCTGCTGCTGGGGATAGCCGTAGCCCGGGGCGGCCGCCGGCGGGTAGCCGTAACCGGACTGCTGAGGCTGCGGGTAGCCGTAGCCCTGCTGCTGGGGCTGCTGCTGCGGGTAGCCGTACCCGGCGGGCTGCGGGACGGGCGGCTGGGCGCCGGTCTGCGGCTGCTGCTGCGGCGCGGGCTGCTGCGGCGCGTGGTGCACGGTCGGCGGCTGCGCGGGCGGCGGCGGGGCGGTGACCGCGGAGGCGGACGGCGCGGCGGCGGCCGGGGCGAGGGTCCAGTCCGGCTCCTCCGCGGCTGCCGGGACGGCGCTCGCGGCGGGGGCCTCGGCGGCGGGCTCGGGGGTGTGGCGGCGCGGGTCGGCGCCGTCCGGGTGCGCCTCGTCCTCGACGGTGACGCCGAAGTCGGTGGCGAGGGCGACCAGGCCGTCCCGGTAGCCCTGGCCGATCGCGCGGAACTTCCAGCCGCCGGCGCGGCGGTAGAGCTCGGCGGCGACCAGCGCGGTGACCGGCTCCTGGTCGAGGATGGAGAACTCGGCCAGCGCGGGCGTGCCCTCGGGCGCGGTGGTGTCGTACAGCAGCACCCGCAGGTTGCCGACGGCCGGGAAGGCGCCGCCCTCGGCGGAACCGGCCAGCACCACCTTGTCCACGTCGGCGGGCAGCTTGGCCAGGTCGACCTCGACGGTGTCCCAGACCTCGCCGCCGCCGCTCTGCTTGGGCAGGTGGCGGACCAGCCCGGACGGGTGCCGGGGCTGGTTGTAGAAGACGAAGTCGGTGTCCTGGCGGACCCGGCCGGTGCCGCCCACCAGCAGGGCCGAGGCGTCCACGTCCGGGGACCCCGGGGTGTCCGTCCAGCGCAGGACGGCGCGGACGGCACCGGCCGTCAGGGGGATGTTGGCGCCCTTCGCCATCACGTGCGTCATAGCGCACCATCCTGCCGTCTGCCGGGGGCCCGGGACAACGCGGTGCCCGCGTCGGGGGCGGCGCCGCGCGGGCGGGAAGGTCGCGGGTCGCACTCCGATGTGACGCCGTCGGCAACCTTGCGAGAATTCGATGTTTCGAAGTCTTTCCTTGGCCTGATCTGACCGTACGATAAGCGGCCAACGGCCCGGCACCCACTCCCACCACGCCGGCGGCGTACCCGGCGAACTATCCGGCCGCGTCAGCCGTCCTTGTGTCGAGGCGTCAGCCGTTCCCGTCCCCCGGACGGGCCCCACCGGACCCCAGCTGGAGAGCACTTTGCGCCACTTCGGGCACCTCGCGGACGACGTCCGCAGCCGGCTCTTTCTCGAGCAGCCCGCCGTGTTCGACCGGGACAGCGAGCCGGCCGTGCTCGCCACCGCGCTCGGCGCCACGCTCTACAGCCCCGCCACCCGGCCCACCCTGGCCCGCGACGTGCGCCGCCAGGCCACCCGCGGCGTGGTCTCCATGGTGCTGTGCCTGGAGGACGCCATCGCCGACCACGAGGTGGCCGACGCCGAACACAACCTGGTCGCCCAGCTCACCGAACTCGCCGACGAGGGCGCCGACGCCGAACTGCCGCTGCTGTTCGTCCGGGTCCGCGCCCCCGAGCAGATCACCGACCTGGCCCGCCGGCTCGGCCCCGCGCTGCGGCTGCTCAGCGGCTTCGTGGTGCCCAAGTTCACCGAGGACAGCGGCGGCCCGTTCCTGGAGGCGCTGATCGGCGCCGAAGAGACGGGCGGGCGGCGGCTGTTCGTGATGCCGGTGCTGGAGTCCCCGGAGCTCGCCCACCTGGAGAGCCGCCGCGACCAGCTGTTCGGCATCTCCCGGCTGCTCGACAAGCACCGCGAACGGGTGCTCGCCGTCCGGCTCGGCGTCACCGACCTGTGCTCCGCCTACGGCCTGCGCCGCTCGCCCGACCTGACCGCCTACGACGTCGCCCTGGTCGCCGGGGTGATCGGCGACGTGGTCAACGTGCTCGGCCGCGCCGACGGCACCGGATACACCGTCACCGGCCCGGTCTGGGAGTACTTCCCGCTGCAGGAGCGGATGTTCAAGCCGCAGCTGCGCCGCACCCCGTTCGCGGAGGCCACCCCGCCCGCCGACCGGGTCCGCCAGCGGCTGATCGAGCACGACCTGGACGGGCTGATCCGGGAGATCGAGCTCGACCGGGCCAACGGCCTGCTCGGCAAGACCTGCATCCACCCCAGCCACGTCCCCGCCGTGCACGCCCTCTCGGTGGTCACCCACGAGGAGCTGTGCGACGCCCGCGACATCCTCCAGCAGCACCACGGCGGCGGCGGGGTGCTGCGCTCCGCGTACACCAACAAGATGAACGAGGCCAAGCCGCACCGGGCCTGGGCCGAGCGGGTGCTGCTGCGCGCCGAGGTGTTCGGCGTGGCCCGGGCCGAGGTGACCTTCGCCGAACTGCTCTCGGCCTGTCTCTGCTGACCGCCGCGCCGCCCGTCCGGCCCGTCGGCTGACGCGTTGTCAGCCGATCGGCTGGTCTTCTCCCGCCACTCGTCGCGCGGAGCCCGGCCGGTCGGCCGATCCGCGCGCACCGGCACGCCCGTAGGCTCGGGGTCGAGCCGCACCACGTGCAGGGCCTGCACGACCGCACCGCATGCAGGGCCCGCACCACTCGTACGACAGCACCACCCGCGGTGCCCGCACCACTCGCACCACCAGGAACTGGAGTCCCGCCGATGACCGTCGACACCACCGCCCGCGGGCCCGTCGGGGCCGAGGACTGGACCGGCCAGTGGGTCACCGACCGGCTGGGCATCCGGCTCACCGGCGGGCCCGAGCTGACCGACATGATCGGGCTCGCGCTGCGCCGCAACCCGCGGCGCGCCCACCTGCTGGTCTCCCGGGTGCTGGGCAAGCACGTCCCGCAGCGGCCCGCCGTGGTGCACGGCGCCGGCCTCGACCTCGGCCGCCGGGTCGCCGAACTGCTCGGCGCCGACGCCGCCCGCGCCGTGGTGCTCGGGTACGCCGAGACCGCCACCGCGCTGGGCCACAGCGTCGCCGACGGGCTGGACGCGCCATACCTGCACTCCACCCGCCGCCCGGTCCCCGGCGTCGCCCCGCTCGGCGGCTTCGAGGAGGAGCACTCGCACGCCACCAGCCACCTGCTCCTCCCCGAGGACGGCCGGCTGCTCTCCGGCGACGGCCCGCTGGTGCTGGTCGACGACGAGTTCTCCACCGGCACCACCGTGCTCAACACCATCCGCGCCCTGCACGCCGCCCACCCCCGCGAGCGGTACGTGGTGGTCGCCCTGGTCGACCTGCGCACCCCCGCCGACCGGGCCAGGCTCACCGACGCCGCCGCCGAACTCGGCGCCCGGCTCGACCTGGTGGCCACCGCCACCGGCGGCGTCCGGCTCCCCGCCGACGTGCTGGAACGCGCCCAGGCGCTGATCGACGCCGCCCCGGCCGAGCCCGAACCGCCCGCCGCCACCGGCGAGTTGGTCCACGCCCGGCTGCCCTGGCCCGAGGGCCTGCCCGACGGCGGCCGGCACGGCTTCACCCCTGCCCACCGCGACCGGCTCGAAGCCGCGCTCCCCGAACTCGGCGCCGCCCTGGCCGACGCCGTCGGCCCCCGCCCCGGCCGGGTGCTGGTGCTCGGCTGCGAGGAGCTGATGTACGCCCCGCTGCGCCTCGCCGACGCCCTGCAACGCCAACTCCCGGACGCCGAGGTGCGGTTCTCCACCACCACCCGCTCCCCGGTGCTCGCCCTCGACGACCCCGGCTACGCCATCCGCACCCGGCTCGCCTTCGCCGCCCATGACGACCCCGCCGACGGCACCACCGAGCGCTACGCCTACAACGTCGCCCCCGGCAGCGACCCGGCCCGCCGCTTCGACACCGTCGTCCTGGTGGTCGACGACCCCGCCGACACCCCCGCCCTGCACCACGGCGCCGACGCCCTGCTGCCACGGCTGCGCGGCGTCACCGACCGGGTCGTGCTCGCCGTTCTCCCGGCGTACCGCCCCGCGCCATCCGTCTGACGCCCCGCCGCCCATCCGCTGACCCAGCATCACCCCTGCGCACTCCCAGTGAAGGCCCGGCATGACCGCACACACCGCCCCGTCCCCGCCCACCGCCCGCCCGCTGTACGGGCCGGCCTTCTCCTCGTACCCGGCCGAGGACGTCAGCTGGCTGCTCAAGGACCTCTCCGGCGTCCACCTGGAGGCGCCCACCGAGGAGCGTGAGGAGGCCGTGCAGTCCGGCGGCGCCCACTACGCCGAGTCGCTGCCGGTCGAGTACCAGCCCAGCGCCGACTACCAGCAGCTGTTCCACACCGCGCTGGCCGGCTCCGCGCAGCGGCTGGCCACCGCCGTCGGCACGGTCGCCGAGACCCTGCTGCGCGAGCGCGGCCCGCACCTCGTGCTGGCCTCGCTGGCCCGGGCCGGCACGCCCGTCGGCGTCCTGATCCGCCGCTGGCTCGCCCACGCCCACGGGCTGGACGTACCGCACTACACCGTCTCCATCGTCCGCGGCCGCGGCATCGACCAGGTCGCGCTGCGCCACCTCACCGCCCGCCACCGCGCCGCCGACGTGGTCTTCGTCGACGGCTGGACGGGCAAGGGCGCGATCACCCGTGAACTCGACGAGGCCCTGGCCGGGACGGGCTTCAACTCCGAACTCGCCGTCCTCGCCGACCCCGGCGGCTGCGTGCGCACCTACGGCACCCGGGACGACTTCCTGATCCCCTCCGCCTGCCTCAACTCCACCGTCTCCGGCCTGGTCTCGCGCACCGTGCTGCGGGCCGACCTGATCGGACCGGACGAGTTCCACGGCGCCAAGTTCTACCGCGAGCTGGCCGGCGCCGACGTCTCCCGGCTCTTCGTCGACACCGTCGCCGCCGCCTTCGGCGAGGTCGCCGAGGCCGTCGCCGCCGAGACCGCGCGGCTCGCCACCGCCGACCGCACCCCGACCTGGGAGGGCTGGGCCGCCGTCGAGCGGATCAGCACCGAGTACGGCATCGACAACATCAACCTGGTCAAGCCCGGCGTCGGCGAGACCACCCGGGTGCTGCTGCGCCGCGTCCCCTGGCGGATCCTCGCCCGGCGCGGCACCGGCGCCGACCTCGACCACGTCCGGCTGCTGGCCGCCCAGCGCGGCGTCCCGGTCGAAGAGGTCGACCACCTGCCGTACAGCTGCGTCGGCCTGATCCACCCCCGCTACACCCGTGGCGCCATCGGCCCGGACGGCACCGCCGTCCACGGCTGAGGCCCGCGAACCCCGATCGAAGGAGACCCCACCCGTGCCGCAGTTCCTGGTCGCCAGCGACCTCGACCGGACGCTGATCTACTCCAACCGCGCGCTCGCGCTGGAGGTGCCCGACCGGCTCGCCCCGCGGCTGCTCTCGGTGGAGGTGCACGACGGGAAGGCGCTCTCCTTCATGACCGAGCGGTCCGCCGCCCTGCTCGCCGAACTCGCCGGGCAGGTGCCGGTGGTGCCGATCACCACCCGCACCCGCACCCAGTACGAGCGGATCAACCTGCCCGGCCCGACGCCCGGTTGGATCCCGCCCTACGCGGTCTGCGCCAACGGCGGCCACCTGCTGGTCGACGGCGTCCCCGACCTGGACTGGCAGCGCGAGATCCGCGACCGGATGGAGACGGCCAGCGCCCCGCTGCCGCAGGTGGTCGAGCACCTGGCGATCGTCGCGGACCCCGAGTGGACCCACAAGCGCAAGGTCGCCGACGAGCTCTTCGCCTACCTGGTGGTCGAGCGCGCCGAACTGCCCGCCGGCTGGGTCGAGGAGCTCACCGGCTGGTGCGAGGAGCGCGGCTGGACGGTCTCGCTGCAGGGCCGCAAGGTCTACGCGGTGCCCGCGCCGCTCTCCAAGGGCGCCGCGCTCGCCGAGGTCCGCCGCCGCACCGGCGCCGACACCGTCCTGACCGCCGGCGACTCCCTGCTCGACGCCGAACTGCTGCTCGCCGCCGACCACGCCTGGCGGCCCGGCCACGGCGAACTCGCCGAGACCGGGTGGACCCGACCCGGCGTCACCGCGTTGACCGAGATCGGCGTCGCCGCGGGCGAGGAGATCGTCCGTCAGATGCTGGAGCTGGTACGCGCGGGCGTCGCCGTCCCGGCCGTCTGACGGACCGTCGATCCGGGGCGTCAGCCGCAGCAGCCGCCACCGCAGCAACCGCCGCCGCCCCCGCTCGGGGCCGGGGCCGGGGCGGCGGCGGCACCGGCCGCGCCGGTGACCGCGACGGTGGACAGCAGCTTGACCGTGTCGGTGTGCCCGTCCGGGCACACCGCCGGGTCGTTGGCCTGCGCCATCGCGCGGCGCAGTTCGAACGTGGCACCGCAGGAGCGGCAGCGGAAGTCATAGCGAGGCATACCGAGCAGGGTACCCAGCGCGAACCGCCCGGGGCAGTAGGCGGCGGCCCTGGGCGAGGACGGGCGGCCCGGGCTCAGTGGCCCCGGATCATCGTCACGACCTCGGCGGCGGTCTCCCGGACCGCGGCCAGCTCGGTCAGGAAGTGCCAGTAGTCCGGGTGCCGGCCGGCGTCCTCCAGCGAGGCCACCGCCCGGTCCAGGCGGGCCACCGCGGCGTCCAGCGGGCCGGCGTGCCGCGGGTCGGGGGCCTGCCGTCCGGCCATCGCGAGGCGCTGGGCGTCGCGCAGTGCGAAGCGGGTCCGCTCGATCTCGCGGTGCGGGTCGTGCTGCACCTCGTTCAACTGCCGCAGCCGCTCGTTCACCGCGGTGACCGAACCCTCCGCGGTGTCCAGCAGCGCCCGCACCGTGCCGATCGCCGCGGTGGCGTCCGCCCAGCGCTGCTCGTCCCGGGCGCGCACCGCCTCGGTCAGCTTGGTCCGGGCGGTGCGCACCGCGTCCGCGGTCTGCGTCGGCACGTGCTGCAGGTCCTGCCAGCAGGCCATCGAGAACCGCCGACGCAGTTCGCTCAGCGCCGGGTCGACCGTGCCCGCGCGGTTCTCCAGCGCGTCGATCCGGGTCCGCAGGGTGCTCACCCGGCGGTCGAGCTCCTTCGCCCGCTCCGGCAGGTGCGCGGCGTCCGCGCGGATCGCCTCGGCCCGGCGCAGCACGTCGTCGGCCCGCTGCAGCGTCGCCGGGACGCCGTGCTGCGACACGCCCTGGTTCAGGCGGGTCAACTCCGGTGCCAGCTCGGCCAGTCGGGCCGCCAGGTCGTCCGCCTTCAGGCCCGCCCCGCGGGCCTGCTCCAGCGCGGTGGTGGCCGCCAGCAGCGCCTGCTTGGCCCGCTCCACCGCGGGGGTGACCCGGATCAGCTGCGCCTCGGCGTGGTCCACGATCGGCTGCAGCCGGGTGGTGAACGCCGTCAGCTCGGCGCGCTTGGCGTCCAGCTCGTGCTTGGCCTGGTCGAGCCGCTGCTTGGCCTGCCAGGCCGCGGACGGGTCCAGCTCGGTCGCGTCCAGGTCGACGGCGTCCAGCGCCCCCAGGTAGGCGACGGTCACCTGGTCGATCCGCTGGGACAGGTTCGCGAAGTCGGCGGCCACCTGCCGGGCGGTGGCCGGCTCGCCCGCCGACTTCACCGTCTCCACCGCGAGCAGCGCGTCCCGCTGCGCGGAGTCCAGCTCGTAGAACGACTCCTGTGCGGCCTCCCTGGCCGCCCTGGCGTCCGCCCGCGCGCCGTCCCGACGGCCGCCGCCCCACCAGCCGCCCCGCCCCCCGCCACCGCCGCCGGCCACCCTCACCACGCGCTCCCTGCTCCACTCCGTCAGCCCGCTTCACCCGCCATTCTTGCCGATCACCCGCCCCGCCCGGCACCCCCCGGCCATCCCGCCCCACAACGGGGCGGCGAACCACTCCCCGGACCAGGTAGTCTGTCCACTCGTCGTGTGACCGGCCACACCGGTCCCGCTCGACGGGGGCGCATAGCTCAGCGGTAGAGCGCCGCCCTTACAAGGCGGATGTCGGCGGTTCGAAACCGTCTGCGCCCACTCCGAGGATTCAGGTCAGCGGCCCCTCCACCCCGCCGGTGGAGGGGCCGCTGCCGTTGCGTCGGCCGGGCCGGTCGCGCGTCGCGGAGGACTCGTGGTGGAGCCGGGCGGCGGACGGCCGTCGGCGTTCCCGCGGTCGTGCGGAGTCGGCCGGCCGGCGGGTGGGCTCCTTACGTGGGCGCGGGGCGTCGCCTACGATCAGGGGACTCGGTGTCGGTCCGCACCGTCAGGAAGGCTCATGACGACTCACCCCACCTCCTCGGAAGAGGACCTCGCCCCGCTGTTGGAGGCGCTGAAGGCGCTGGCCAACCCGGTGCGGCTGCAGGTTCTGCAGTGGCTGCGTGAGCCCGAGCGGCACTTCCCGGTCGAGCCGGCGGTGACGGACCCGCGCACGGTCGGCGTCTGCGTCAGCCACATCCAGGCCAGGACCGGGCTGGCGCAGTCCACGGTCTCCGCCTACATGGCCGTGCTGGAGCGCGCGGGACTCGTGCGCTCCACCCGGGTCGGCAAGTGGACCCACTACCGGCGCGACGAGCAGCGCATCGCCGCGCTGGTGGGGCAGCTGGGGAACGTCCTCGGAGCCGCCGAGTTGGCGGGCAGCCTGCGCTGACCGCCCGCCCGGCGAGTGTCCGGCCCTGGGTGGAGCCGTCGAACCCCGTTCGGTGGCGCGGCGGCCCTCAGCGGGGTGTGCCGAGCCGGAAGCCGACGCCGCGGACGGTCACGATCCAGCCGCTCGCGCCGAGCTTGCTCCGCAGGCTGCTGACATGGGTGTCGATGGTGCGCCCCCGTGACCACTCGTCGTCCCAGACCTGGCGCAGCAACTGGCGGCGGGAGAAGGTCTCGCCGGGCTGCGAGGCCAGCAGATGCAGCAGGTCGAACTCCTTGGGAGTCGCCGGGATCACCCGCCCGCCCATGGCGATCTCGCGGCTGCGGGTGTCGATCCGTAACGCCCCGTGGGTGATGACCGGCGCGGTCGGCCGCGCGGACGGGTGGGCCCGGCGCATCACGGCCTCGATGCGGGCCAGCAGTTCCCGCAGGCCGTACGGCTTGACCACGTAGTCGTCCGATCCGGCCTGCAGCCCGAGGACCCGGTCGAGCTCGGTACCGCGCGCGGTCACGATGATGATCGGGGTGCTTCCCTCGGCGCGGAGCCGGCGGCACACCTCCAGGCCGTCCAGGTCCGGCAGGTCGAGGTCGAGCAGGATCAGGTCGGCGCCGTGGTGGGATCTGAGGGCGAGGCGGCCGGTCGCGACGCTGGAGGCCGTGTGTCCGTGTCGGCGCAGTTCGTGCACCAGACCCTCGGCGGCGGTCGCGTCGTTCTCGACCACCAGCACGCGCAGCGCCTGCGCGACGTGTCCCGGCTGTCCCCGGTGGCCCGCCGGTCTCGGGTGGCCCGCGTGCCCCGGTTCCCATGACTGCGCGGGCGGTTCCTGCGCCAGTCTTACAACGGTCCCGAGCCTTGCCGGCATCGCAGTGTGCTGCTTCATCGGCATCTCCCCCCGTAGCACTACGAACTGGTGATCGGCCAGCGGAGAACATTATCAGACGTTCTTGTTCGATTGCCATTGCCACCCGGTAAAGCCTCCGCCCGCGGACTCGGAAGCCTGGATTCCGCAACGTCGATAGTCGGGGAATGGGAAAGAAACGCGAGTGTTACAGGGCGGCAAGAATCGGCTGTGGCATGATTTCCGGCGCGAACGGAGGCAATAATTCGGTTGACCTGGCGGCGGGATGGCCGCATACGTTTACAGGTTTGACCGAGGGGGTCGGGTGACGGTTCATCGGATGACTACCCATCAGGCTGCACCTCTGGACGGTCGGGAGGGCTGCCCCGTGACCAGTCGCGCCGGGACTAGCCTCGGGGCGGCCGGTCCGGGTGCGGCTACGGGCGGCCCGCTCGGGGCCTGGTCCGGCCTGCCGCGGGCAGGGAGTCATTCATTGACATATCGCAATGCGTCTATATGATCTCGGCATGTCCACTCTCGCTGCCGCACCCACCGCCCTGATCGTTCACGCTCACCCCGAGCCCCTGTCGTTCACCGCCGCCCAGATGGCCACCGCCGCCCAGGCCCTCCGGGACGCCGGCTACCAGGTCGACGTCGTGGACCTGTACCGCGACGGCTGGGCGCCGATCCTCTCGCGCGACGAATTCGCCCCGGTGGAAGGGCACTTCAAGCCTCAGGCGGAGCAGATGCGGGCGGTCCGGGAGGGGACGGTCGACGCTGCCGTCCAGGACCAGCTCGAGCGGATGCTCGCCGCCGACCTCCTCGTGCTGTCCTTCCCGATGTGGTGGTTCTCGCTGCCGGCCATCCTCAAGGGGTGGGTGGACCGGGTCTTCGTGATGGGCGCGCTGTTCGGCGGGGATCACGGCTTCTTCGAGACCGCCGCGCTCGCGGGCAAGAAGGCGATGCTGCTGTTCACGACGGGCGGCTCCGGCGAGACCTTCCTGGACGGCGGCGCCTTCGGCCCGTTGGACGACTTCCTGTTCCACATCCACCGCGGGATGCTCGAGTTCGTCGGCTACCAGGTCCTCGAACCGGTGATCACCTTCGGGCCGGCCCACCTGGGCGACGAGGAGCGGGCGGCCGCGCTGAAGGTCGTCGCGGAGACGGTCAGGTTCCGGGCGGAGAGCCTCCTCGGGCAGAACCAGCCCGCGTCGGCGGTGAGTTGAGGTCGAGACCGGGAATTCACACGGCGCGGGATTCGCGTAGCACGGAATTCACACGGCGCAGCATTCGCACGGCATTCGCGCGGGTGGCGTGGAGCACACGGCGGGCGGCCCAGTCCTCGGGACTGGGCCGCCCGCTCTGCGTTCACCCCTCTGACGTGGCACTTTGACGTTCCCCTTGACGTTCCCTGACGTTCCTCTGCAGAAGCTGACGGAGGCTTGAGGATTCCTGTACCGAAATGCATTGAAGCCGGTTCGTGATTGCGGCGAGAATTCATTTCGTACTCGCAATGGGGGATTCCCGCGCCCAAAGGTGAGCGTGCGATGTTTCCGCCGAGAAAACCCTGAGAGGCGACGTCCGTGTCCCGATCGCTGTCCCGAGTTTCCTCGCTCGTAGAAGACGCCCTCGATACCGGCAACCGCATACGCGCGGCCGGGTTCTTTCCCGGTCTCGGGAGCCGTGCCCACTACCGGGGGCTGGGCCACGAGCTCCTCGACTCCGGCCTCGTCGAAGTCACCGGAATCTACCGGGGCGCCGCCCGCGCCTTGGGCTTCCCCGGCCGGCCCGAACGGCTGCTGCCGGTGCCCGAGAACCTGCCGGCGGGCCGCATGGAGCGGCAGGGGTTCATCGGTGCGTCCCTGCTGGTGCACAGCCTGGCCCTGGACGCCTTCCTCCGCGCCCGGATCGCAGCGAGCGGGGCGCCCGTCGACTTCGTCGCCTACACCGGCGAGAGCTTCGGCATCCTGACGGCCGCGGTGGCGAGCGGCTCGCTGTCCGTCATCGACGGCGTCAAGATCGCCCAGGTGTTCACGCCGCTGATGCTCCAGGCCGCCGGCCCGCAGGACCAGGACGAGGAGTTCGCCCGGCGGGTGGCCGGGTACCTGGACGCGACCGCCCGGCGCACCCCGCTGGTCGGCGAGCCCTTCCACGTGGTCGCCGTGAAGGCGCCGAGCCCGGACGCGCTCGCGGAGGTCCTGGACGGGATGCGTGCGGCCTTCCCGCTCGCCGACGTCGAACTGCACAAGAGCTACGCGCCGACCCAGGCGAACCTCTACGTCCGCCCCGGTGCCAAGGCCGGGTTCGACGCCTTCGCGGCCTCCTTCCCGGGCGTGACCACCTGGGAGCTGAAGGAACCGACCGTCTTCCTGGCCCACTCCGCCCGGATGCGGCCCGCCCGGGAGGCGCTGGACCGGTTCATCGACGCGCAGCGGATCCAGTTCCGCACCCCCCGCGTCCCCGTGGTGTCGAACCACGACAACTCGCTGCTGACCACCGCCTCCGCCGTCCGCCAGGGGGTCCTGGCGATGACGGACCGGGTGATGGCCTCCCGCGAGACCTGCGAGGGCCTCGACCGCCTCGACGCGGACCTGGTGCTGGAGCTCGGCCTGGGGGAGAAGTCCGTCCGGCTGCTGAAGGACAACACGGTCGCCGCGCCCGTCGCCGCCTACACCGGCAGCCCCGCGGACACCGCGGCGTTCCTGCGGGGCGTCACGCTGGCCGGCTCCCTGACGGCCCGTCTGGAGGAGCTCGCCCGGTCGGTGGACGAGCTGACCGACGACGACCACCGCCTGCTGAGCGAGCTGTTCCGCCTCGCCGAGGAGAGCGAGTTCTGGGACGACCACCTCTCGCGCACCCTCGGCCGGGTCATCACCGACCGGATGCTGCGCCCCGACCAGGGCCGTTCCCCCGCGCTCCACCGCTTCCTGGAGGTCTTCCAGCACACGCACAGTCACCGCGAGCACGTCTCCCTCGACCGGGACGAACTCGTCGTCCGGGCCCGGCTGAAGAAGCGGGTCACCGCGGCGGAGCCCGAGCTGCTGGGCAAGGCGTACGCGGAACTGACGGTGCGGGACGCGGGCGGCGGCACCCGGGTGCGGACCTTCCACACCACCCGGCCGGAGGTCGTCGTCTTCCACTTCGGCGGCGGCTCCGAGCTCGAGGACGCGGTGCTGGAGCGCAGGACCCGGACGCTGCTGGACACCCAGCTCACCGCGTACGAGATGCACGACCGCACGCTCGGCGGCCTGCCGGTCGACGCCGAGCTCTCCCCGGTCGGGCGGCGCATCGTCCACCAGTACCTGATGTTCAACGCGCTGGCCCGGCACCGCCCCGCGCTCTTCGCGCAGAGCGACCACTACCTGGAGGGCGCCGACGTGCCCGGCTGGCTGGCCGCGCTGGCGGTCTCCGGGGCCCTCTCGCTGGCCGACGCGGTCACGCTCGGCACCGAACCGGCGGGCGGGGAGGCGGGCGAGCGGATCCTGCGCGGCCTCACCGTGGCCGGCCTTCCGCTGGTCTCCCCCGAGGGGGTGCCGATCCAGTCCAGGAAGGACCTGGAGGACGCCACGCGCGGGGTGCTCCGGGACGGCGCCCTGGACGGCCCGGTGCGGCTGATCCGGCTGGGCGGCAACTGCCAGGTCGTCGCCCTGGGTTCGGAGCCGGCCGCCGCCGACCTCGACGCCGGGCCGTTCGCCGTGCATGTCCTCGCCGTCACCGAGCCGGGCGAGGTGTGGAAGCGGCGGGTCCACCCCGCGCTCGACGCGTTCGAGCACGCCCGGGTCCTCGGCCTGACGGAGGAGAACGAACGGGTGCTGGCCAACGCCCGCAGCCGCCGCATCCTCTCCAGCACGGTCTGCGCCTACATCGAGGCCGACGAGACGATCGTCGGCTTCGGCCAGGGCGGCAGCGAGTCCATGACCATCTTCGTCCGCAAGGAGGGCGAGGAGCGCATCACCGTCCGGAAGGTGCTCAGCGAGGCCCTGACCACCGCGCGATGGAACCCCGACGGGCGCGGCGTGATGCTGCCGCCGTTCACCAAGGCCCGCAAGCAGGCCGAGTTCCTGGCGGCCCTGCCCGAGCAGGTGCGCGGCTACTTCCCCGAGGTGTACTCCGTCCTGGAGCGCGAGGCCCCCGTCCCCTTCCACCTGCGCACCGGCGATCGCACGGTCGACCGGGAGGTCATCTACGAGATGAGCTACGTCGCGGGCGAGGAGGTCAGCCGGTACGTCGAGAAGCACACCCCGCCGCCCGCCGTGGTCGCCCGGCTCTACGAGCAGATCATCCGGGTGCTCAACGACGAGGTGCACAGCATCGGCCGTGTGCCGGCGCCGGGCGAGACGCTCGACACCTCCTACTTCAGGAAGATCGAGGACCGCCTGGAGCTGTGCCGCCGCACCGCGCCGCGCACCTTCAGCCCGCACCTGCTGGACACCGAGCACATCGTCATCGACGGCGTCTCCTACCTGAACCACACGGCCCTGCTGCGGCGCTTCCGGGAGAGCCCGGAGTTCGCCGCGATCCTCGAACCGGCCTTCCACTCGCTGGTCATGGGCGACACGAACACCGAGAACATCAAGATCACCAACAGTGCCCCGCTGCGCCACGCCCAGCGGCTGATCGAGTCCGGGGCGCCGCAGGAGGACGTCGACGCGGCGCTGGCGGCCATCACCCACGAGACGCTGGGGATCAGGTTCCTCGATCCGCGGGCCATCGGCTTCAAGAGCGACGGCCGGCACACCCGCGACGACGCGATGTACGACAACAAGCCGTGGCACAACTCGATCGGCCACTACGACGAGATCCACTTCGAGCAGTTCACCATGGCCGTCGACGCGGGCGAGGGCCGCACCCCCAGCGTCGACATCACCTTCCAGAACGGCAACCCCTACCAGAAGGCGTACCGGGTACGGGACGTGACGGCGAGTGGGGGCCGCGTCGACCCCGCGGCGCCCCAGGGCATGGAGGACTACTTCGCTCCCGTCATGACGGCGGCGCTGGGGCTCGACGACCCCGAGTCGCCGTTCCTGCGCCAGGACCCGTTCTGGCTGATCCGGTTCGTCTTCATGATGGGCCAGCACTTCACCGCCATGCCGCCGTTCCACTTCCAGAAGGAGCTGGACGGCACCCTGGTCGACGGCTACCAGACCCAGCGCCGCCCGGTCGCCATCTACTGCGAGGGCGTCAAGTGGCTGAACTGGGCGCTCCAGATGCTCGAAGGCGGCAGGACCGAGTTCCTGGGCCTGCCGGTGACCCGACCGCCCTACCTGAACGGCTGAGCCCGACCCGCAAGCAGCACGTACGAAACACCCGACGGAGGTTTGACCCATGAACGCTGTTCCGCGCTCCCTGCCCATCTCCGGCCTGCACGACATGTCCAACGAGTCGCGGATGATCGCGACCCCGTGGAGCCGCATGCTGCGCGGCATCGGCCTCGGCCAGTACCCGATCGGCTACGACGCGGCCGTCGCCGGGCACATCCGCGACGCCTTCGACCGGCTGGCGGCCAAGGTCTCGCCGTCCGACGGCTACACGCTGTTCTCCCGCGCCATGGCGGAGTTCATCCTGAAGGTCAACGCCGGCGGCGAGGACCGCGACTGGCTGGCCCCGGCGGTGCCGCCGCTGCTGGACGCCGTGCGGGCGGTGCCCAACCCGTACTACCGGGCCACCGCCGGAAGCATCCTGATGGACGCCTTCGCCAAGCTCGGCCTCGACGTCTCGCTGCTGGTCAACGACGAGCTGGACTTCCCGGCCGAGGTGCTCGGCATGCTCGACCAGATCGCGCCGGACGCCATCCCGGACGAGAACCAGGGCCGGCACGGCGAGTACGAGCGGGTGTCCGCCTGCTGCACGGTCTTCCTCGCGATAGGCCAGCTCGGCCTGCGCGAGCGCCTGGTCACCGCGGAGCGCAACCACGTCGTCGAGGCGCTGGACCTGCTGGACCGCATCCCGATCCCGTACTTCTGCGGCCGCGTGGGCGGCATGCTGATGTCCGTGATCGCGCTGCTCGGCTACACCGAGCACATCTTCGACGGCGAGCGCGACTACATGCAGGAAGTCCTCGACTACCTGACCCGCGCCGACGAGGTGGGCAACTGGCCGGCCTTCCCGAACCCGATGCCGCTGCCGTGGAAGAAGGTCTACCCGCTGCTGACGATGCTCAACGCCGTCGCCATGTGCGGCCGCTCCGAGTACCTGACCCGGCCGATCGACGCCCTGGCCGAGGCCAGGAGCCTGATGGACCAGATCCCCTGGACCACCAAGGTCCACATGTCGCAGTACTACGTCATCGCGCTGCACAACCTGGGCCGGCTGGCGGACCAACTGCCGGACCTGGACGGCTTCCTGACCGACGTCGCGGCGGTCCTGGACGTGGTCGACCCCGGTGAGAACTTCTCCCCCCGGGGCAACGCCTACCCGTACATCATCGAGCTGTCGATGATGAACGGCCGGATGGACCTGATCCCGGACGCGGCGCTGGTGCGGATGGCCGACTCGTTCCCCGACCTGGACAGCACCGAGGACAACCGGGCCAACCGGTCGTTCCCGGTCAGCTACGTCCTCAACATCCTCGGCGAGATCGGCGCCTGGGAGCTGATGTTCGCCCCGCGGGCCCGCTACGGCGGCGAGTCGGCGATCAGCTGGGTCATCGACAACCTCTCCGAGGGCGCCAAGGAGGAGGGCGACCGGATCTCGATGCTCGACCACGCGCTGGTCAGCTGCGCGCTGCGGCTGCGCGGCGCCGACGCGCCGGAGACCGAGCTGTTCGGGTCCTTCACCTTCCCCTTCGCGGGGTAGCCGTGCGCAAGCCCGCCGTCAGGACGCGGGGGTCGTCCTGACGGCGGGCGGTCGTGGGGCGGCGGGCGGTACCGGGGAACGGCCGGTGCCGCCCGCCGCTTTCTGCTACTGGGCGGGAGCCCGGTCGCTGCGCAGGAAGATCGCGCTGGTGAGCAGGCCCAGGACGACGATCGCGGCGTTCACTCCGATCGCCACCCGCAGACCGCCGAGCATGGACGCGGCCCCGGCGCCGGCGGCGGCGGTGACCACCGCGCTCATGATCGGGGTGCCCATCGTGATGCCGACCTGCTGGGTCATGGTGGCGAGGCCGGTGGCCAGGCCCTGCTCGTGGTCGGCCAGACCCGAGGTGGCGGTGACCATGAAGCCGACGATGACGAGCATGTTGCCGACGCCGCCCACGAAGCTGGCGCCCAGCATCAGCCACAGCCACGCGCGGTCGTCGCCGATGGCCATCATCGCGAAGGTGAAGACGGCCTGCAGGACACCACCCACGATCAGCGTCTGCTTGGTGCCGAGCTTCCCGATCACCTTCGGCGCGGTGACGCCGCCGGTGACCGTGCCCAGGCCGAGCACGCCGAAGGACAGGCCGGCCGCCAGCGGGGAGAAGCCGAGCACGTCCTGCAAGTAGAGGGTCAGCGGGAAGACCAGCGAGCACTCGGTGAGGAAGGCGATCAGGCCGGCGACGTTGCCCCAGGCCACCGACCGCTTGCCGAGCACGCTGAGCGGCACCAGCGGCGCGGAGACCTTGCGCTCGATCGCCCAGAACAGCACCAGCAGCAGCACGCCCGCGGCCAGCGGCAGCAGGGTGCCCGCGGAACCCCAGCCCTTCTCACCGGCCTGGGTCAGCCCGAAGATGATGGCCAGCAGGCCGAGCGTGACGGCGAGGGCGCCGGGCAGGTCCAGCTTCGGGCGGTCGTCGACCCGGGACTCCTTGATCACCGTCGGGGCGATCACCAGCACCGCGAGGGCGACCGGCACGTTGATGAAGAACGCCCACCGCCAGGACAGCAGGTCGGTCAGCACACCGCCGAGGATGGCGCCGGTGGTGAAACCGCTCGACATCAGCGCACCGTTGAGGCCGAGCGCCTTCTGGCGCAGCGGGCCCTCCGGGAACGAGGTGGTCATCAGCGACAGCGCGGCCGGGGTCACCGCCGCGGTGGCCAGACCCTGCAGCACGCGGGCGGTGATCAGCATCTCCGGGTTCTGCGCCAGGCCGCCCAGCAGCGAGGCGCCGCCCAGGACCACCAGGCCGCCGAGGAACAGCCGGCGACGGCCGAACAGGTCCGCGACCCGGCCGAACAGCAGGGTGAAGCCCGCCGCGCACAGCGCGAACGCGGTACCGATCCACTGCAGGTGGGCCAGTGAGAAGCCGAGGCCCTTGCCGATCACCGGCAGCGCCACGTTCAGAATCGCGAAGTCCACGGCCAGCATGAACTGCGTGGCGAGTAGCAGGACGAGCACCAGCCGGAGCCGCCCGGTCAGCGCCGCCGGCGCCTCGGCGACCGCTGCACCGGACGCACCGGTCGCCTCCGTTTCAGTGACAGACATGACGTCGAGTACCTCTTCCCTCAAGGCTCTTGACGCGCGGCGCGGTCGCGTCGCACGGTCGGGAACAGCCTCTTCGACGCCAACGGGCCCAGCCAGCACCCTGCTTTGCCCAGCCGGCGGGAGGGTAGTCACCGCAGGACCACCCTCAGCGCTTCCGGTCGCCGGAAGCGGCGGGGCATCATGGGTAGTCGGTGATCGCCGTAGCCAGACTGACGCACTCCATCGACCTGGAGGCCTGAATGGACGCCCCGTCCGAGCTTGGAGACTTCCTCAAGTCGCGCCGCGCCGCGCTGCGCCCGGAGGACTTCGGCATCACTCCGCACCCGACTCGACGGCGCGTCAGCGGGCTGCGCCGCGAGGAGCTGGCCACGCTCGCCAACGTCAGCATCACGCACTACACCAGACTCGAGCAGGGCCGTGCCACCAACGCCTCCGACGGCCTGCTGGAGGCGATCGCCCGCACGCTGCGCCTGAACGAGGACGAGACGGTCTACCTGAAGGACCTCGCCCGTCCGGCCGTCGCGCCCACCCGACCCGCCCCGGCCCGGGTGGTGCACGCCAGCGCCTCGGCCCGGCAACTGCTCGGCGCGATGACCGATGTCCCGGCCCTGGTCCTGGACCGGCGCAACGACGTGCTCGCCTGGAACCCGCTGGGCCACGCGCTGCTCGCCGGACACCTGGCGGCGGACAGCCCCGACACGCCCGCCGCGCGGCCCAACATGACCCGGATGCTGTTCCTGGACGAGCAGTACCGCTGGCTCTACACCGACTGGCACGACCAGGCGCAGCTCGCCGTGGCCTCGCTGCGGCTGGTCGCCGGCCGGCACCCCGACGACCGCTCGCTGGCCGAGCTGGTCGGCCAACTCACCATGAACTGCGACGAGTTCGCCGCACTGTGGGCCCGGCACCCGGTGCGCACCTGTACCTCGGGGGTGAAGCAGTTGCGGCACCCGCTGGTCGGCGCGATGGAGCTCAGCTTCGAGAACCTGATGATCCCCGGCGCCGCGGGCCAGCACCTGATCGCCTACACCGCCGAGCCCGGCTCGCCGTCGGAGGCCGCGCTGCGGCTGCTCGGCAGCGCGGCGGCCTCCGGCGCGCGGGACGCGGTGGCGGTGCCGCAGCGCCACGCCGCCCAGGCCGGACGCTGAGCGCGGGCGCGGACCGGCGTGCGGCCAGGGCACGCCGGTCCGCGCCGGTCGGCGGCGGACGTCAGCCGCGCACGTGCAGCCCGAAGCCGGTGCGGCCGGTGGGCTCCAGACCCTCCTTCAGGTGCAGCGAGGGGATCGCGTAGTCACCGAAGTTCTGCGGCCGGAAGGCGATCGGCTCGGTCGACTCCAGGGTGAGCAGCCGGTGCTCCCACGCCTTGGCGACGTCCGGGTAGTCCTCGACGGTCATCCGGTCGGTGCCGTACAGCACGAACGGCGGCAGCACCTCGATGCCCGGGTAGTACAGGATGCCGTGCTGGATCGGGAACAGCAGGTCCTCGATCGGACCGTTGATCCCGCGGGCCGCGTAGTGCGACTCCGGGCCGCCCGCGGTCACCGACAGCAGGGCGCGGCGGCCCGCGAGGGTGCCCTCGCCGAAGCGCTCGCCGTACCTGGTGTCGCTGTGCTCGCCGACGCCGTACGCGAAGTGGAAGGTGAACACCCGGTCCACCCAGCCCTTGAGGATCGCGGGCATGGTGTACCACCACAGCGGGAACTGGAAGACGATCGTGTCGGCCCACAGCAGCTTCTCCTGCTCGGCGCGCACGTCCGGGGTGAGCGTCCCGGTGTCGAAGGCCCGGCCGGAGTCCCTGGCGACCTGCAGCGGACCGGAGGCGGCGGGGCCGTAGTCCGCGGCGTCCACGACCGCCTTCCACTTCATCGCGTACAGATCGCTGACCCGCACCTCGTGGCCGGCGTCCCGCAGCGTGGCGACCGCGAGGTCCTTCAGCGAGCCGTTCAGCGACCTCGGCTCGGGGTGGGCGTAGACGATCAGCGTCTTCATGGGGAACTCCTTCGGATCGGACGCCATCGATCATCGGCGCCGCCGAGCCCGCTGTTCAGGCCCTCCGCTTCCGACGGACGGGAGTTCCTGGTCACCGCAGGACCACCTTCGCGGGTTTTCGCCGCGGCCATACTGAGGGCATGGACGATCTCGCGGGTTTCCTGCGCAGCCGGCGTTCCCGGGTCGACCCGGCCGCCGTCGGCATCCCCACCGACCGCCGCCGCCGGGTCGCCGGGCTGCGCCGCGAAGAGGTCGCGCACCTGTCCGGGGTCAGCGTCGACTACTACGTGCGCCTGGAGCAGGGGCGCGCCACCCAGCCCTCCGAGCAGGTGCTCGACGCGCTCGCCCGGGTGTTCGGCCTGGACGGGACCGGGCGCGGGCACCTGGACCGCCTGGCCCGGCAGCGCCACCGCCCCGCGAAGGCGCCGCTCGACCTTCCGGCGGAGGGCCGCCGGAAGCTGCGGCCGGAGCTGCTGCGCGTCCTCGACCTGGTCGGCGGCGCGCCCGCGCTGATCGTCGACCACCGCCAGGACGTGCTCGGCGGGAACCGCCTGGCCGGACTGCTCCTCGGGCAGCCGGTGCCGGGCCTGAACACCGCCCGCCACCTGTTCCTCGACGAAGCCGGGCGCGGCCTCCACGCGGACTGGGAGGGCTGCGCCCGCGACGTGGTCGGGCACCTGCGGCTGGCCGCCGGCCGGTTCCCCGAGGACCGTCGGCTGGCCGCGCTGATCGGCGAGTTGGCGACCGGGAGCGAGCGCTTCGGCCGCCTGTGGGCCCGGGCGGACGTGCGGGCCCGCACGCCCGGGCCGAAGGCGTTCCGGCACCCGCTGGTCGGGCACCTGGAGCTGCACCAGGAGAACTTCGCGCTGCCCGACGAACCGGGCGCCGAACTGCTGGTGCTCTCCGCGGCCCCCGGCAGCCCCGCCGAGGACGGACTGCGCCGGCTCGCCGGCAGCGCGGACGGCGCCGACGCGCACCCTCCGATACCCGGGCCCCGGGCGGGCCGCCGCTCCGCCCGGTTGACGACCCGTCGGCCGAGGGGGCGTCAGCTCAGCGTCTGCACCGCCGCCGCCTCGAACGGCTTCAGCTCGTCGAGCCGGTTGCCGAGGACCTTGGCCGCCCACGCCGGGTCCTGGAGCAGGGCGCGGCCGACCGCGACCAGGTCGAACTCGTCGCGCTCGAGGCGGTCGAGGAGGTTGTCGATGCTGCCGACCGGGGCGCCCTGGCCGGTCAGGACGTGCACGAAGTCGCCGTCGAGGCCGACCGAGCCGACGGTGATGGCGGGGCGGCCGGTGAGCTTCCTGGTCCAACCGGCCAGGTTCAGGTCGGAGCCCTCGAACTCGGGGATCCAGTAGCGGCGGGTGGAGGCGTGGAAGGCGTCCACGCCGGCCTCGGCGAGCGGGGTGAGGATCGCCTCCAGCTCCTGCGGGGTCTCGGCGAGCCGGGCGTCGTACGCCTCCTGCTTCCACTGCGAGTAGCGGAAGATCACCGGGAAGGCGGGCGAGACGGCCGCGCGGACGGCGGCCACGATCTCGGCGGCGAACTTCGTCCGGGCCGCCGGGTCGCCGCCGTACTCGTCGGTGCGGCGGTTCGTCCGCTCCCAGAGGAACTGGTCGATCAGGTAGCCGTGGGCGCCGTGCAGTTCGACGCCGTCGAAGCCGATCCGCTCGGCGGCGGCGGCCGCTTCGGCGAAGGCGCCGATGACGTCGTCCAGGTCGGCGCGGGTCATCGCCTTGCCGGCGCCCTCGGTGCCGTCCACGCGGATGCCGGAGGGGCCGATGGCGGGGGCGTCGGCGTAGGGCGGCTCGCCCTGGTTGCGGACCATGCCGATGTGCCAGAGCTGGGGAACGATCGTGCCGCCCGCGGCGTGCACGTCCTCGGCCACCTTCGCCCACCCGGCCAGGTTCTCCTCGCCGTGGAACCGCGGCACCCGGTCGCTCTGCCCGGCGGACTCGTGGCCGACGTACGTGCCTTCGGTGACGATCAGGCCGACCCCGGCGGCGGCGCGGCGGGCGTAGTACGACCGCACGTCCTCGCCGGGCACGCCGCCCGGCGAGAACATCCGCGTCATCGGTGCCATCACGATGCGGTTCGGGACGGTCAGGCCGTTCAGGGCGACCGGACGGGACAGGATCTCGGCCGCGCGGGAGGCGGGGGACGCGGTGGCGGTCACAGGGACGCTCCTCGGTGCTGCTTGACAACCGTGATACTTGAGAACCTCAAGCAATGCGCTCGACGATAGGCGTAGATGCTTGAGATGGTCAAGTTTTATCGGCCGGTGGGTACAGTGGTCGTCATGACAGCAGCCCCTCGCGTCGACACCGCCCAGCTCATGGAGCTGTTCTCGGTGTCGCTCGGCGTGTTCTACGGCGACTTCGCGCTCGCCGCGGCGAGCGAGAACCTCACCGCGAGCCAGGCCAAGGCGCTGGCCGTGCTGCGGCGCGGGCCCGCCGCGATGCGCGGCCTCGCCGAGGTGCTGGCCTGCGACGCGTCCAACGTGACCGGCATCATCGACCGGCTGGAGAAGCGCGACCTGGTGCGCCGCGAGGCCGCCGCGTCCGACCGGCGGGTCAAGACCGTCGTGCTCACGCCGGAGGGCGAGCGGGTCGCCGACGCCGTCCGCGCCGGCATGCGGACCACCCTGGACGGGCTGGAGCGGCTCGACGACGGGGACCGGGACCGCCTGTACGAGCTGCTGGAACGGGTCTTCGTGACCCGGCCCGCCTCCTGAGGGCCCGTCGGGCCGGCCTCCTGACGGCTCGTCGGGCGGGTGCGCCGGCCGGGCGGCTCAGAGCAGCTTGCGGGAGGCGGTGGCGGGCAGCGGCTCGTCGTCCTCGCGGTGGCGGTGCAGCAGGGCGCGGGCGGCGCGCAGGCGGCCGGCCACCCGGGTCGGGAGGACCACGGTGTACAGGTGGCCGGTGCCGCCGGGGCCCTCCACCAGCCAGGAGGTCCAGGGGAGTTGGAGGGTGGCGACGGGGCTGAAGGCGACCGGGAGGGCGCCGGCCAGCGGGTGGTCGTAGAGGCCCAGGCGGCACCAGTTGGAGAGGGTGAGGGTGCGGCGGGCCGGGTCGAAGCCGGTCGGGATGCAGTCGGTGACGCGGTCCCGTCCGAGCGCTTCGAGGAACAGCCGGGTGCTCCGCACGCTCAGGTGGCGCTCGGTGAACTCCTCGACGGCACCGCGCAGTTCGGCGGCGAAGCCGGCGGGGGTGGTGCCCGCCCGCCAGGGCAGGCGGATCTCGCCGAGCAGGTTGCCGAGCGCGCCGTCCGGGAGGCCGAGGACGCGGCGCAGGTTGACCGGCATGGTCAGCGAGGGCTCGGACGCGCCGCCGTCCACCTCGCGCAGCACGGCCAGCAGGTGCGCGCAGAGCGCGTCGTTGGCGGACAGCCGGCGGCCGGCCTCGGCGCTGAACTCGTCGCGCAGCCGGGCGACTTCACCGGGCGTGAAGTAGACCTGCAGGGTGCGGTTGGCCAGTGCGGCGGAGGCGATCTCGCGGCGCAGCGCCTCGTTCTCGGCGGCCGAGGGCAGCCGCAGCGTGGGGGCGCCGCCGTCGACGGGCGGCAGGTGGGCGTCCAGGTAGGCGTCGCGGTCGGCGGCGAGGTCGACGGGGGGCAGCGGCAGGTCCTCGGTGCAGGCGGACCAGGTGCGCAGCAGCAGCGCGAAGGTCTGCATGTCGCCGATCGCGTGGTGCCAGGAGATGCCGAGCGCGCTGGTGCCGTCGGCGAGGCGGTTCAGCCGGACGGTGAGCAGCGGCAGGTCCTCCTGCCGGGCGCGGGTGGCCTGGACGTGGTCGACCAGTCCGGAGGTCGGCAGCAGCACCCGGTCCAGCGCCTCTTCGAGCGTGTAGGGGGCGTCGGCGACGGTGAACGGGACGCCGGCGCCGGTGCAGTCCAGGTACAGCTCGCCGCCGGGGGCGGTGCGCAACCGGCCGGCGAAGGCGGGCAGGTGGGCGAGGGCGCGGGCGAGTCCGGCGGCGAGGGCGTCGGCGTCCAGCAACCGGTCGTAGCAGAGCACCACCGAGACCGGCAGGTCGGCGAGCGACAGGTCGCCGACCGAGCAGCGGACGCTCACGGTGTCCGCTCCGGGTGTGCCCTCGGCGCGGACGGTGCGGATCTCGGGGTCGGACGTCAGCGTGCCGGTCATACCGCTCCCCTCCCAGGACTGACGGGGGAACGATAGGGGCCCGCGGGCCGGGGAACCAGAGGTGTCCGAACGGCCGGGGGCGCGGCGCCGCTTGGCCCGGTCGCGTTACCGAGTCGGTATGTGGTGTTTCTCATACTGATGCCGGAAAGGCCGGGAATCGTCCGAGCTGCGGTTTTCGTCCCGTCCCAAGCAAGGGTCAAGAGGAGTGAAACTAAGGTCGATCACGGGAAAAGATCATGCAATCAACGGAAACATAGCCTAGCAGCTCGATGAAACGCAGGGGAATCCCAGCCTGTCGCCTCGACCTGCTGCGGAAACAGTGCCCGTTACGGTTCCCGCATGGTTCAGCTCGACAATCGTCCGCGGGCCGGCGCCGAGGGCGCCGCCGGCCGGGACGCCCACGGCGGCGTCCGCGACAAGGGCCTCAACGGCAACTCGGTGGGTCTGCTCGGCAACGCCGTCATCGGCGTCTCCACCGTCGCCCCGGTGTACTGCCTGACCACCACGCTGGGCACCACGGTGGCCGCCGTCGGCCTGCAGATGCCCGCGCTCTTCCTGGCCGGGTTCCTGCCGATGATGCTGGTGGCGTTCGCCTACCGGGAGCTGAACAAGGCGATCCCGGACAGCGGCACCTCGTTCACCTGGACGGTCAAGGCGTTCGGCCCGAAGGTCGGCTGGATGTGCGGCTGGGGCCTGGTGATCGCCACCATCATCGTGCTGTCCAACCTCGCGGGCGTCGCCACCGAGTACCTCTACCTGCTGCTCGGCGAGATCACCCGCAGCGACTCGGTCGCCGCACTCAACGACGACCGGCTGGTGCACGTCGCCACCTGCCTGGCGCTGATCGCGATCGCCACGATGATCAGCTACCGCGGCATGACGGCCACCAAGGGCGTCCAGTACGCCCTGGTCGGGCTGCAGTTGGCGGTGCTCGGCCTGTTCGGGGTGCTCGCGATCGGCAAGGCGCTGGACGGCGACGCGGCCGGCTCGCTCGACTTCTCCTGGAGCTGGATGAACCCGTTCCAGGCCGACTCCTTCAGCTCCTTCGTCGCCGGGCTCTCGCTCTCCCTCTTCATGTACTGGGGCTGGGACGCCTGCCTGAGCGCCAACGAGGAGACCGGCGGCAGCGAGAAGACCCCGGGCCGGGCCGCGATGCTGGCGATGGCGGTGCTGGTCGGCTCCTACCTGTTCACGGCCGTCGCGGTGCAGATGTACGCGGGCGTCGGCACCACCGGCACCGGCCTCGGCAACCCCGACACCTCCTCCAACGTGCTGGCGGTGCTGGCCGGGCCGGTGATGGGCCCGGTGCTCGGCGTGCTGCTCTTCGTCGCGGTGCTCGCCTCCGCCTCCGCCAGCCTGCAGACCACCTTCATCCCGGTCAGCCGCACCGTGCTGGCGATGAGCGTGTACGAGGCGCTGCCCGCCTCCTTCACCAAGGTCAACGCGCGCTACCGGACCCCCGGCCGGGCGATCGTCACCGCCGGCGTCGGAACCGGCGCGTTCTACACCGTGATGACGCTGGTCAGCTCGCACGTGCTCGCCGACACCATCGCCGCACTGACGCTGATGATCTGCTTCTACTACTCGCTGACCGCGTTCGCCTGCGCCTGGTACTTCCGCCGCGACCTGCGCCGCTCGGTCCGCGACGCGGTGCTCAAGTGCGTCTTCCCGCTGCTCGGCGGGCTCACCCTGGCCGCGATCTTCGCCAAGTCGCTGGTGGACATGGTCGATCCGGCCTACGGCAGCGGCAGTTCGGTCTTCGGCGTCGGCAGCGTCTTCGTGGTCGGCGCCGGCCTGCTCGCCCTCGGCCTGGTCGGCATGGCCGTGATGACCCGCCGCAGCCCGGCCTTCTTCCGCGGCGAGGTGCTCACCCGCGACACCCCCGCGCTGGTCATCCCCGACTGACCGCGCGCGAGCGCCGCAAGGGCCCCGGACCGCTCACGGTCCGGGGCCTTCGGCTCCATGGGTTCAGGTCCGGTACCGCTCGGCGGCGGCGCACCAGACCAGGTTGCCGACGATCAGGCGGCCGAGGTCGTCGATGTGCCGGTAGACCGGCAGCCGGTCCTCGGGCGCGAGGCCGAGCCCGTCCAGGACGCGCGGCACGGTGGCCTGGTGCGCGAGGAAGTCGTCCGTGTAGACGCGGATCATGCGGTGCACCTCGCACAGGGCGTCGACCCGGCCCAGGGAGCGTTCCCGCTCCAGGACCAGAACCATGTTGAGGTTGTCGCCGATCGCCTCCTCCTTGGCGAGCGACTGGACGTCCTGGGAGATGTTGACGGCCCGGATGGTGCTCAGCCGCATGGACGCCAGGGCCGGGGTGTCCAGGACGGCCTGCGGGACCTCGTAGTGCCCGACCCGTTCCGTCGCGTCCAGTTCGAGCGCCATCTCGCCCGACCGGTCCCTGATGGCCAGGTACTGGTCCATGCTCGGAACCGCTCCGTCGCGTCGCCCGGCGCATTCGTCGATGAGCGCCTCGAAGAGCTTCGCCCAGTTCTCCGCCGTGCGGGCCTGCCAGCCCGGCGACATGCCCTGGCGCCAACGCCGCCAGATGTCAGCGAAGGCCTCGACCATGGGGTCCGCACCGAGGTCCGGGTGCCCGCTCTGGCGGTCGGGAGCGACCACGGCGATGAGTCGCCGGTAGAACTCCTCCACCCGGCGCGGGTCCTGGATGAACTCGCCGTCGTCGCGGTCGTCCATGACGACCCACCAGCACACCCAGTTGCACAGCAGGTCGAGGTCCGCACCGGTGGCGTTCGGGAAGTTCAGCCCGGGCCAGGACGCGAGTGCCATGCGATCGTGACGGCGCAGCTCCTCGTCGGTCGTGACGATCCCCATGCGTTGGACCCAGGTGCGGGCGTCCGTCACCGCGCGGTCGTGTTCAGGGTGCGGAACCGGGCGAGGGAACGGCAGGTCGAAGGCCCAGGTGGCGAGATGGGGCGGGTTCAGCTCGCGGGGCAGGACGATCGGCGGAGTCGGGCCGGGCATGTGCACACTCCATCGCATGCTCGCTAGGCCGGCCGTTCACCGGCCGACGGGTTCGTCAGACCACACGGGAGCGCTGGTCACGACGGTTCAACGCCGCGGCCCTGAACCGGGAGGCGCGGTGGTCCGTGGAACGGATCGAAGTGGACGACTGGAGTCCGCTTCGACGGGAGATGCACCGATGCAGGCTGTCGCAGAGATTGCCCGGATGCCGAAGTCGCTGCCGCTGCTGGGCCATGCCCTCAAGCTGCTGCGCGACCCGCTTCGCTTCCTCGAGGAGCAGCGTCCACTGGGAGACGCCGTGCAGATCCGGCTGGGTCTGCGGAAGGCCTACATCCTCAACAGCCCCGAGCTGGTGCGCAAGATGCTGGGTGCACCGGGCGACCAGTTCGACCGGGGGGTCATCTTCGAAGTGGCTCGCCCGCTGTTCGGCAACGGCGTCGTGGTGGCCAACCGCGAACACCACCGCGAGCGCCGCCGGGCGGCCCGGCCGGCCTTCCAGCCGGCCCAGGTGTCGTCCTACGCGAACGCCATGGTCGAGCTGGCCGAAGCCGGCGCATCGAGTTGGCACGCCGGGCAGGTGATCGACCTGCACGACGCGATGGCCGACCTGACGACGCAGGTGGTCGCCGCATGTCTGTTCGGCGTCGATCTGGCGGAGCGGGACCGGCGTGACGTGTACGAGAGCCTGCCGGTGTTCGTGGTCGGCCTGGCCCGGCGGGCCTACGGTCCGCTCGAGCTGATCTGCCGGCTCCCGACCGCGGAACGGCGCCGCTACACCGAGGCGGTGCGGCGGATCCACGACGCCGTGGACACCCTGATCGAAGCCGCCGAGGAACGGGTGAGGGCGACGGGAGACCCGATGGCGGGCGGCATGCTCGCCATGCTCCAGGCCCCGCCCGGGACGAGCGCGCAGCAGGTGCACGACGACGTCCTGGGGGTGCTGATCGGCGGCTCGCACACCACGGCCGCGGCCGCCGCGTGGATCTTCCACTTCCTGGCGGCCCATCCGGACGTGGAGAGCCGCCTGACGGAAGAGGTCGACCGGGTGCTCCAGGACCGGCGGCCGGATCGGTCGACCCTGACCGACATGCCCTACCTGCAGGCCGTGATCTACGAAACGCTGCGGATCGTCCCGCCGGTGTGGCTGTTCCCGCGGCGGGCGCGGCAGGAGGTCCGGCTGGGTGACCACCTCATCCCGGCCGGGGCGGACGTGTTCTACAGCCCGTACGCGCTGCACCACGACCCGAGGTACTTCCCGGCCCCCGACACCTTCGATCCGCAGCGTTGGCTGTCGGGGCGCGACGCAGCCCTGCCGCGCGGTGCGTTCTTCCCCTTCGCCAGCGGAACCCACCACTGTCTGGGTGCCGACTTCGCGATGACGGAGCTGGCCGTCATCACCGCCGCCGTGGTCTCCCGTTGGCGGCTGCGTCCGGTCGCGGGTGAGCCGGTCCGGCCGAAGGTGGGCGCGACGCTCGGACCGTCCGAGATGCGCATGCGGGTCGAGCCGCGCTGACCCGGCAGCTCGGTCGTCCTGCCGGCCGAGCTGCTCCACGCGATCCGGGAACCGGCTGCGGATGGACGGGGCTGACGGTGGATCAGTACGCGGCGGTGAAGCGTCGGCCGACGTGCTGCGGCTGCTCGACCTCGTCCAGCAGCGCCACCGCGTAGTCCTCGGCGGAGATCCGGCTCTCGCCGTCCGCGCCGATCAGCAGCTCCTCCAGGCCGACCCGGTAGGCGCCGGTGCGCTCGCCGGGCTCGATGGTGCCCGCGGGGGAGAGGTTGGTCCACCGCACGTCGGTGACGGTGCGCAGGTAGTCCAGCGCCTCGCCGTGCGCGTGCATGATCGGCAGCACGAACTCCGGGATCCCCTCGGCGTCCCAGACCTGCCTGCCGTCCGGGGTGCGCAGCGAGCCCGCGCCGCCGACCGCCAGGAGTCGCGGGGCGTCCGCGCCGACCGTGCGCAGGCCCGTCACCAGCGACTCGAAGGCCGGCTGGATCAGCGCCCGGTGACCCGGCCCGTCGCCGCCGCCGACCGCGCTGACCACCACGTCCGCGCCCTTGGCGTGCTCGGCCACCGACGCCGGGTCCAGCACGTCGCCGGCCACCACGGTCAGCTGCGGGTGGGCGGCCGTCAGCTTCGCCGGGTCGCGGACCACCGCGGTGACCCGGTGGCCGCGGTCGAGCGCCTCGGCCAGGACGCGGGAGCCGATGGTGCCGGTGGCGCCGTACAGGGTGATGGTGCTCATCGTGGGTCTCTCCTCGGGTGTTTCCGTCGCTTGGCGTTTTCTGCCGACACCCACGACGGTACGGCGACGACTGCGGGGTGGACGAGGTCCCGGGGCGACCGAGCATGGTGAAAAACGGACATCGTGATCGAAGGGCCCTGGAGGTTCCGTGGTCGGGGCGGCCGCAGGCCTGCAACGTTCTGTTGAAACGCACCTTGACGACCCCTTTGGGCCCGGCTTAGCTTACTTTCGCATTCCAAAACTATTCTTCCGCATCATGGAAGTCGCGTCGACCGCAGGAGTAAGCCGATGCCTCGTATGACAGCCGCCCGCGCCGCAGTGGAGATCCTCAAGCTCGAAGGCGTCGACGTGGCGTTCGGTGTGCCGGGCGCCGCGATCAACCCCTTCTACGCCGCACTCAAGGCCTCCGGCGGGATCAAGCACACGCTGGCCCGCCACGTCGAGGGCGCCTCGCACATGGCCGAGGGCTACACCCGCGCCACGGCCGGCAACATCGGCGTGTGCATCGGCACGTCGGGCCCGGCCGGCACCGACATGATCACCGGCCTGTACTCGGCGATCGCCGACTCCATCCCGATCCTGTGCATCACCGGCCAGGCCCCGGTCGCCCGCCTCCACAAGGAGGACTTCCAGGCCGTCGACATCGCCTCGATCGCCAAGCCGGTCACCAAGGCCGCCACCACCGTCCTGGAGGCGGCGCAGGTCCCGGGCGTCTTCCAGCAGGCCTTCCACCTGATGCGCTCCGGCCGTCCCGGCCCGGTCCTGATCGACCTGCCGATCGACGTCCAGCTGACCGAGATCGAGTTCGACCCGGAGGCCTACCAGCCGCTCCCGGTCTACAAGCCGGCCGCCAACCGCACCCAGATCGAGAAGGCCATCGCGCTCCTCCAGGAGTCCGAGCGCCCGCTGATCGTCGCCGGCGGCGGCGTCATCAACGCGGACGCCGCCGACCTGCTGCTGGAGTTCGCCGAGCTCACCGGCGTCCCGGTGGTCCCGACCCTGATGGGCTGGGGCATCGTCCCCGACGACCACGAGCTGAACGCCGGCATGGTCGGCCTGCAGACCTCGCACCGCTACGGCAACGAGAACTTCCTCGCCTCCGACTTCGTCCTCGGCATCGGCAACCGCTGGGCCAACCGCCACACCGGCGGCCTGGACGTCTACACCGCGGGCCGCAAGTTCGTCCACGTCGACGTCGAGCCCACCCAGATCGGCAAGATCTTCGCCCCCGACCTCGGCATCGCCTCCGACGCCAAGGCCGCGCTGCTGCTCTTCCTGGAGGTCGCCCGCGAGCTCAAGGCCGCCGGGCGGCTCAAGGACCGCGGCGAGTGGGTCGCCGCCACGCAGGAGCGCCGTGCCGCCCTGCAGCGCAAGACCCACTTCGACAACGTGCCGCTCAAGCCGCAGCGCGTCTACGAGGAGATGAACAAGGCCTTCGGCCCGGAGACCCGCTACGTCACCACCATCGGCCTCTCGCAGATCGCCGGCGCGCAGATGCTGCACGTCTACAAGCCCCGCCACTGGATCAACTGCGGCCAGGCCGGGCCGCTCGGCTGGACCATCCCCGCCGCGCTCGGCGTCGCCACCGCCGACCCGGACGGGCAGGTCGTCGCGCTCTCCGGCGACTACGACTTCCAGTTCATGATCGAGGAGCTCGCGGTCGGTGCGCAGCACCGGATCCCGTACGTCCACGTCCTCGTCAACAACTCGTACCTGGGCCTGATCCGCCAGGCGCAGCGCAACTTCGACATCGACTTCCAGGTCAAGCTCGAGTTCGAGAACATCAACGCCCCCGAGCTCGGCGTCTACGGCGTCGACCACGTCCGGGTCGCCGAGGGGCTGGGCTGCAAGGCGATCCGGGTCACCCGGCCCGAGGACCTGCTGCCCGCGTTCGAGGAGGCCAAGAAGCTCGCGGCGGAGTTCCGCGTCCCCGTCGTGGTCGAGGCCATCCTGGAGCGGGTCACCAACATCTCGATGGCCGCGGCCGACATCGACAAGGTCATGGAGTGGGAGGAGCTCGCCACCCAGCCGGGCGACGCTCCGACGGCGATCAAGACCCTGAAGGTCTGACCGCTTAGGGAGTCGGGCCAGTTGCACTATCCAGGGGCTCGGGGAACCGCGAGGCGAGTGGCTGGTGGTCTGAACTGGGCTGGTGGTCTTGGAGACGTCCATGCGTCTTGACCGGCAGCGCCCTGTGAGACCGACCGCCACGCACCCCCGCCGTTCCCCGGGCCCCTGACTGTTCCCGAGCCACCTGCCGAAAGTCAGCCGAGCTGCCAGATGGTGCCGCCCGTGGCGGCGAGGGTGGCGGCGAGGACCGCGAGGTCGGCCGCGCCGAGGGCGAGGCCGAGGAGGGCTCGGGTGCGGCGGGTGGTGCCGCGCCAGAGGGCGAGGGCGGCGAGGGCGAGGGCGAGGGGGCCGAGGACGAGGTTGAAGATCAGCAGGCCGAGGAGGCCGAGGATGAAGGAGGCCACGGCCAACTGGTCGGCGTCGGCTGTGGTGTGACGCTCGGTGGGGTTCAACGTGGGCTCCGGATATCAGTGGCGGCGGGTACGGGCCAGACCCTCGCGGGCGCCGAAGGCCAGCAGCCAGGCGGCGACGGCCGTGGCGGCGGCGAGGAACAGCGGCATCGGCAGATGAGCGGCGGCCCCCGCGAGCAGGCCGAGGGCGATCAGGACGACGAGCAGCACGGCGACACCTTTCGGAGGACAGCTGCGTTCGGGTAACAACTGTTCGCTGAAAGTACTGTAGCGACGCTGGCGAAAATCAGCAAACAGTTGTTTACTGATCGCCGTGACCCAGAACCCCGGTATCCGTCAGGCCCAGAAGCAGGCCAGCCGTCGCGCCCTGCTGGATGCCGCGTTGGAGCTGTTGGAGCATCAGAACCTCAGCGGCCTCGGCGTGCGCGAGGTCACCCGGGAGGCGGGCCTCTCGCCGGCCGGGTTCTACCGGCACTTCCCGGACCTGGCCGAGCTGGGCGTGGTGCTGGTGCAGGAGTCGCTGGCCAACCTGCACGAGATGGTCCAGGCGGTGTTCGCGGGCAGCGGTGAGCCCGAGCAGCTGATCGACCGCTCGGTGGAGGTGATCACCGCGCACGTCGCCGAGCATCCCGCGTACATCCGCTTCCTGGCGCGTGAGCGGTTCGGCGGGGTGAAGCCGGTGCGGGATGCGGTCGCCGCCGAACTGGCGCGCTTCGCCGAGGAGTTGGCCGAGCTGCTGGCCGGGCAGCCGGACGTCGCGGACTGGTCGTACGTGGACCGCCGGATGCTGGCCGAGCTGTACGTGGACCGGATGGTGACCACCGCGCTCGCGCTGGTCGAGGCGCACCCGGCGGAGCGGCTCGGGATCGCCCGGACGGTGCGCACCCAGTTGCGGCTCATCAACATCGGAAGCCGTCACTGGAAGGAAAGTTGACGGCAAATCAGTGAAAGCACCGGGTGTGGGCACGGTCTTGACATGGTGTCATGGGCGCGCCAACTTAGGGCTACCCCAGTGGTACCCCAGTGGGACCCCCACACCACGAGAGGCACCCCATGAAGAAGCCGCTCATCGGCGCAGCTTCCGCGCTGTTCCTCGCCGGGGCCACCGCCCTGGCCACCGCCGCCCCCGCGTCCGCCGCCACCGTGACCTTCGCCGGGACGGTCGCCCTCAGCAACTGCTCGGGCTCGCTGGTCCGGATGCCGAACTCGGTCGACACCGACCCCGGGCTGATCCTGACCAACGGCCACTGTCTGGAGACCGGGATGCCCAACCCCGGCCAGGTGATCACGAACAAGTCCTCCAACCGCAGCTTCACCCTGCTCAGCTCCTCCGGCTCCAGCCTCGGCACGGTGCGCGCCAACCGGGTCCTGTACTCGACGATGACCGACACCGACGTCACCCTCTACCGGCTGAGTACCAGCTACTCCACGATCAAGAGCCGCTACGGGATATCGCCGCTGACCATGTCCACCAGCCACCCCGTGGCCGGCAGCGCGATCAAGGTGGTCTCCGGCTACTGGAAGACCACCTACTCCTGCAACGTCGACGGCTTCGTGTACCGGCTCAAGGAGGGCGGCTGGACCTTCAAGGACTCGGTCCGCTACACCTCCGCCTGCAACACCATCGGCGGCACCTCCGGCTCCCCGGTGATCGACGTCAACAGCGGCCAGGTGGTCGCCGTCAACAACACCGGCAACGAGAACGGTGAGACCTGCACCGTCGACAACCCCTGCGAGGTCGACCAGAACGGCGTGGTGACGGTCCGCCAGGGCATCAACTACGCGCAGGAGACCTACACCATCCCGAACTGCTTCGCCCCGGGCAACGTGCTCGACCTGACCCGGGCAGGCTGCGTGCTGCCCCGCCCGTAGCCGAGCCCACCGCGCGCAGCCACCCGCGTATCCCCTCGCGCGGGTGGCTGCGCGCGTTCCGGGACGGTTCACGGCCGCCCGGCGCGGCTCTTCCTGAAGCAGTGAATCGGTGCTTCAATCCTTTGCGTGGCCTACCGACGCACCGCCGCCGTCCAGGCCCGCCTGGACGGCCAGCGCGAAGCCGTCCTGCGGGCCGCCGTCGCCCTGCTCGCCGAACGCGGCTACGCGGGCTGCTCGATGGCCGCCGTCGCGCAGCGGGCCGGCATCGCCACCGGCAGCATGTACCAGCACTTCGACGGCAAGGCCGACCTCGCCGTCACCCTGTTCCGCACCGTCTGCGGACGCGAGATCACCGCCGTCACCGAGGCCGCCGAACGCGCCGCCGACCCGCTGGACGGCATCGCCGCGCTGGTCGCCACCTTCGCCGCCCGCGCGCTCAAGGCCCCGCGGCTCGCCTACGCGCTGCTCGCCGAACCCGCCGACACCGTGGTCGAGGCCGAACGCCTGGTCTTCCGCCGCGCCTTCCGCGACCTGATCGCCACCCGCATCGACCAGGCCGCCGCCCGCGGCCAACTCCCCGCCCAGCACGCCGAACTGACCGCCGCCGCGATCGTCGGCGCGGTCGGCGAGGCGCTGGTCGGACCGCTCACCGACGGCCGCCCGCCGGAGACCGTCCTGCCCGACCTGGTCACCTTCACCCTGCGCGCCCTGGGAGGGCACTGATGGCAAGCACCCACGAGGTCACCAACCAGGTGCCCGACCCGTACGGCCACGACGTCGCCGCCGACCCCACCCTGCTCGCCGCCCTGCACCGGGCGGGCGCCGGCTGGGCCGAGGACGAACTCCACACCCTCGGCCGCCTCGCCGGCAGCGCGGAGGCCGCTGACTGGGCCCGCCTCGCCAACGAGAACCCGCCCGTGCTGCGCACCCACGACCGCTACGGCCACCGCATCGACGAGGTCGAATTCCACCCGCACTGGCACCAGTTGATGCGCACCGCGGTCGAGCACGGCCTGCACGCCGCCCCCTGGCGCGACGACCGGCCCGGCGCGCACACCGCCCGCGCCGCCAAGTTCTACGTCTGGGGCCAGGTCGAGGCCGGCCACACCTGCCCGATCTCGATGACCTACGCCGCCGTCCCCGCCCTGCGCACGACCCCCGAACTCGCCGCTGCCTACGAGCCGTTGCTCGCCGCCCGGGAGTACGACTTCGGCCTGCGCGAACCGCACGGCAAGCGCGGCCTGATCGCCGGCATGTCGATGACCGAGAAGCAGGGCGGCTCCGACGTCCGCGCCAACACCACCCGGGCCGTCCCCGCCGGCGACGGCACCTACCGCCTGACCGGCCACAAGTGGTTCACCTCCGCCCCGATGTCCGACGTCTTCCTGACCCTGGCCCAGGCCCCCGGCGGACTCTCCTGCTTCCTGCTGCCCCGCGTCCTGCCCGACGGCACCCGCAACGCGCTGCGCCTGCAACGCCTCAAGGACAAGCTCGGCAACAAGTCCAACGCCTCCGCGGAGATCGAGTACGAGGAGGCCACCGGCTGGCTGGTCGGCGAGGAGGGCCGCGGCGTGCGCACCATCATCGAGATGGTCAACATGACCCGCCTCGACTGCACCGTCGGCGCCGCCTCCGGCATGCGCTACGGCGCGATGCGCGCCCTGCACCACGCCACCCACCGGCACGCCTTCGGCAAGGCGCTGGTCGAGCAGCCGCTGATGCGCAACGTGCTCGCCGACCTGGTCGTGGAGTCCGAGGCCGCCACCGCGATCGCCATGCGACTGGCCGAGGCCACCGACCGGGCCCTGGCCGGCGACCCCGCCGAGACGCACTTCCGCCGCCTCGGCCTCGCCGTCGCCAAGTACTGGGTCTGCAAGCGCGGCCCCGGGCACGCGGCCGAGGCCCTGGAATGCCTGGGCGGCAACGGCTACGTCGAGGAGTCCGGGATGCCCCGGCTCTACCGGGAGGCCCCGCTGGTCTCCATCTGGGAGGGCTCGGGGAACGTCGCCGCGCTCGACGCGCTGCGCGCGATGGCCCGTCAACCCGAGAGCGTGGCGGCCGTGTTCGAGGAGCTGGACGCCGCGAGCGGGCTCGACCGGCACTACGACGCTGCGCTCGGCGCCCTCCGCAAGGACCTCGCCGACCCCGCGGAACTCGAGTACCGCACCCGCCACCTCGTCGAACGCCTCGCCCTCACCCTCCAGGCCTCCCTCCTCCTCCGCCACGGCCACCCCGCCGTCGCCGAAGCCTTCACCACCACCCGCCTCGCCGGCCACTCCGGCCTCGCCTACGGCACCCTCCCGACGGGCATCGATACGGAAGCGATCCTCTCCAGGATGTAGTGGCACCACCTAGGGGCCCTGGGGGTACCTCCCGGCCCCCCTTGGGGCTGGGGGCGGAACGGCGGGGGTGCGTGGCAGCGAGGGTTCCGGGGCGCTGCAAGGTCTGGGCGCATAGACGTCTCCAAGACGCACTGCCACTGGAGCCCCTGAAATAAGGCGCTGCTAGCGTGACCGGCGATCCCGTTCCCCGCCTTGTCGAAGGGTTGCGCCCCGATGGCCAAGTTCCTGCTGAGTCTGCACGTCCTGGTCTCGGTGCTGTTCATCGGTCCGGTCGCGGTGGCGGTGAGCATGTTCCCGCGGAAGGCGAAGGCCGCGCTCGTGGAGGGGCCGGAGCAGGTGGGGGCGGCGGCTTCGGTGCGGCTGTTGCACCGGATCAGTCAGCTGTACGCGCTGCTGGGGATCGCGGTGCCGGTGCTGGGCATCGGGACCGCGCAGGTGATGGGTGTGATGGGCGACGCCTGGATCACGGTGTCGATCGTGCTGACGGCCCTCGCGGCGGGCGTGCTGCTGCTGTTCGTGCTGCCGGGTCAGCAGGCGACGATCGACGCGCTGGACGCCACCGAGGAGCGGGAGGCGGAGACCGTCCGGGCCACCGGCAAGCTGGGGAGGCTGCCGATGACCGCGGGTGTGTTCAACCTGCTGTGGGCGGTGGTCGTGGTGCTGATGGTCATCCGACCGGGGTCGACGACCGGGGCGTGACGCCGCGGACCTCTATTCCGGCGAGCAGGTCGGCGGTGGCGGCCGCGACGGCGGCCACCGCGGCTTCGAAGACCTCGCGGTTGTGCGCGGCGGGCGCCCGGAACCCGGAGATCTTCCGGACGTACTGGAGGGCCGCCGCGTGGATGTCCTCGGGTGTGGCGTCGGGCGTCATCGGCGGGCGGAGCGTCTTGATGCTTCGGCACATGCCTCCAGTCTGCCGCGCCGCTACGACAGCCGGGGAAGCGGACGGAGGCGGAAGCCCGCCCGCTTGACCGCGCGGGCGACGATCGCGGTCTCGGCCCGTTGCACCCCGAGCGGCCCGAGCACCTCGGTCTGGAAGCGGTACAGCGCGGCGTGGTCCGGGCAGAACACGGCGGCCATCAGGTTGGCGGGCCCGCTGGTGGCGAGGACGCCGTGCACCTGGGGGTGGTCGGCGAGGGCCCGGCCGGTGGCGGCGAGCCGGTTCGGGGGGACGTCGAGCCACAGGTTGGCGTCGACGGTGATGCCGAGCAGCCGGGGGTCGACGCTCGTGTGGGTGCGCAGCAGGCCGCCGTCGGCGAGGCGGTGCAGGCGGCGGCGGACGGTCGACTCGGGGGCGCCGAGGGCGGTCGCGAGCGCGGCGTGCGACTGGCGGGCGTCGACGGCGAGCAGGTCGAGCAGGCGGTGGTCGAGGGCGTCCGGGGTGGGCGGTTCGGCGGTGGGCGGCGGTGGGGCGAGCGCGGCCTCCTGTTCGGCGGTGAGGTAGCCCGCCCGCCACTGCGAGGCGTCCGCGAACAGGTGCAGGACGGCGTGCGCGGTGGACTCCACCACCGCGTCGGTGGCCGGGAGTTGGCCGTACAGCAGGCGGTCCCTGGCGGCCGGGTCGGAGAGCACCACGGCGGAGACCTCCTGCCCGCCGAGCATGACGTCGACGAACGGGACGTCGTCCCGGGCGGCGAGGGCCAGCGCCAGGGCGTCGACCCGGCCGCGCAGCACCCGGACCCGCAGCAGGAGTGCGCCGAGCGCCGCCTGCCGGGTGTCGGGCATCCGCACCACCCGGACCACTTCGGCGTCCAGCATCCGGCCCAGCCGGCGGGTGACGGTCCGCGTGGAGACGCCCAGCACCTCGGCGATCCGCCCGGTCTCGGCCCTCCCGTCGACCTGCAGGGCGTGCACCAGTTGCCGGTCCAGGGTGTCGAGCAGGGTGGCGGAATCCGCCGTATCGGTGTCCATGTCGTCCGATCTCCGCCGGATCGTGGGCAGTCAGCGTCCTGATGAGTCGGTCTCACGGTACTCCTGGCCGCACACCGAGGACATCCACCGGGGAGGAAGCGATGCGGGAACTGCTGGACGGCGTTGAGGCGGCGGTGCGGGAGGCCGGCACCTGGCTGAGGGAGCGTCAGGAGCCGGAACCGGTCGTGGCCGCGAACCGGGCGGAGGCGTTCGCGGCCTTCGAGCGGTTCGACCGTCCGGCCGCCGGGATGCTGCGGGAGCGGCTGACCGCACTGCGGCCCGGGGCGGGCTGGCTGGACGAGGAGTGGGAGCGGTCGGTGCCGGACGAGGGCGAGTGGTGGGTGTGCGACGCCACCGACGGGGCGGTGCAGTACCTGTCGGCGCTGCCGCACTGGGCGGTGACCGCCACCCTGCTGCGGGACGGCGCGCCGGTGCTGGCGGTGGTGCACGCGCCGCGCCAGGACGCCACGTACACCGCCACCCTCGGTGGCGGCACCCGCCTGAACGGGCGGCCGTGCGCTCCGCGCCACCGCGAACTGGCGGCCGCGGTGGCGGCCACCTCGCAGCCGCCGCGCCCGGACCGCGACCCGCGGGCGCTGCATGCCGCCGGGGCCTCGCTGAGCGCGGTGCTGCCCCGGGTCCTGGCGGTGCGCAACCTCGGTCCGACGGCGCTGCAGATCGCCCAGGTCGGCTCCGGCCACCTCGGGCTGTTCTGGCAGTACGGCGCGGACCCGGCCAACCTGCTGCCGGGCGCGCTGCTGGCCGCCGAGGCCGGGGCGCGGGTCGCCGACGCCGAGGGGAAGCCGTGGACAGCGGGCTCGACCTCCTTCGTCGCGGCGGCGCCCAGCCTGTACGACGAGCTGCTGGACGTGCTGCGAAACGGGTGACCGAGCGGAAGCCACGACAGTAGGTGTCGGGACTCGGGGCCATGATCGGTCCTGACACCGACTGTCGAGCACCCCGGAGGTCTCCATGTCCACCCAGCCACTGACCGGCAAGGTCGCCCTGGTCGCCGGCGGCACCCGGGGCGCGGGCCGGGCGATCGCCGTCCAGCTCGGCGCGGCGGGGGCCACCGTCTACGTCACCGGCCGCTCCGCCGAGGGCCACCGCTCCGAGTACGACCGCCCGGAGACCCTGGAGCAGACCGCCGACCTGGTCACCGAGGCCGGCGGCCTGGGCATCCCGGTCCGGACCGACCACAGCGTCCCCGCACAGGTCGGCGCCCTGGCCGCCCGGATCGACGCCGAACAGGGCCGCCTCGACGTGCTGGTCAACGACATCTGGGGCGGCGAGGGCAACTTCGCCTGGGACAAGGCGCTCTGGGAGGACGACCTCGACCGCGGCCTGAAGCTCCTGCACCGGGCCGTGGATACCCATGCGATCACCAGCCACCACCTGCTCCCGCTGCTGCTGCGCCGACCCGGCGGGCTGGTGGTGGAGATGACCGACGGCACCGCCGCCTACAACGCCACCCGCTACCGGGTCTCCTTCTTCTACGACCTGGCCAAGGCGTCCGTGCTGCGGATGGCCTTCGCCCTCGGTCACGAACTGGGCCCGCGCGGCGCGACCGCCGTCGCCCTCACCCCGGGCTGGATGCGCTCCGAACTGATGCTGGAGCACTACGGCGTCACCGAGCCCACCTGGCGCGAAGCACTCGCCCGGGAACCGCAGTTCGGGATCTCCGAGTCGCCCGGCTACGTCGGCCGCGCGGTCGCCCACCTGGCCGCCGCCCCCGACCGGGCCCGCTGGAACGGCCGCTCCACCTCCAGCGCCGAACTCGCCCGCGCGTACGGCTTCACCGACCTGGACGGCTCCCGCCCCGACTGCTGGGCGTTCATGCTCGCCGCGGAGGAGCCGGACGCCGCCCCCGATCCCGCCGACTACCGCTGACACCCGCCGCCACGCACTCCCGCCGTTCCGCCCCCGGCCCCCAGGGGCCGGGGCCCCTATCGGCCAAGGGTGATCGGGAGTGTTGCCGCGGCGGTGAAGAGGGCTTTGGGGGTGGTGAGTTCGAGGAGGTGGAGGTCGCCGTGGCGGTGGTGGAGGGGCGGGTCCAGGGGGAGGTCGGAGAAGTCGATGGTGTCGAGGGTGTCGAGGGTGGCGCGGCCGAGCTTGATCAGGGCTTCCTTGCGGACCCAGAGCCGGAGGAAGGCGCGGCCGGGGTCGGGGTGGTTGCGGACCAGTTCGGCTTCGGCGGGGGTGAGGACGCGGTCGAGGTGGGAGGGGTCGGAGGCGCGCGGGCCGAGGTGTTCGACGTCGACGCCGATCGGGACGGGGCCGGCCGCGGCGGCGATGGTGCCGCCGGTGTGGGAGAGGCTGAGGTGGGTGCCGGGGCGGTCGGTGAGCAGCGGGCGGCCGTGGCCGGTCTGGCCGCAACCGGGGCACTGCTGGCCGAAGTCGACGTCCGCGGGGTCGATGCCGAGGTGCGCGGCGGCGCAGAACCGGATGAGCAGGTGCGCGGCGACGTAGTCCTCGCGGTCGCCCGGGCGGTGGAAGCGGTCGGCGCGCTCGCGTTCGACCGGGGTGAGCAGGCGTTCGTCGGCTTCGGGCCTGGCCAGTACCTCGCCGCTGGTGGCGAGCATGGCGAGCGGATGGTCGGACACCGGATCTCCTTTGCCTGCAGGGGCCTTGCTGACGGGACATCACGCTAGTCCGTTCGAATGGCTTTCGGCGCGTCGCGGGAGTGACATCCGGCCTACCGCTGCGGGAGCACCTTTTGCTGACGATGTCCGCTGCCTGTGACCCATCGTCAACGAGAGGGGTGTCCGTGCGACACGGCGTCCGTACCAAGAGTTCGCTGGTCAGGCTGGCGGTGGTGGGAGCGCTGACGGCCGCGCCGCTGGTGACGCCGGCGGCGATCGGCCAGGCCGACCAGCTGGCGCCGCCGCTCGGGCCGTGTTCCGGTACCTGCCCGTCGCCGTACCCGCCGCCGCACAACGGGAACTTCACCGGCGAGGACGGCACGATCAACATCTACGTCGGCGGGAACTACACGGCGCGGGGCCGGGCCGCCGAGGCCGAGGGGAAGATCGTCACGGTGGGTAGCCTGACGATCGACAAGGACGGCGGCGGCAGCTTCAACATGGGCGTGGTGGGCGTCGGTTCGCGGGTCACCCCGCCGAGCGGCACCGACCACGTGACGGTCGGTCAGGCCGTGGACGTTCGCACCGGCAACACGCTCCTGCTCGGCGGCAGCGACCTGACCCCGAAGACGGTCTGGGGCAACCTGGTCTACGGCACCACGCTGACCGGCGCCACCAACCTCGCCCCGGACGGCCGGACCCGGCACGACCCGGCGGCGATCGGCCAGTTCACCGGCCTGACCGCGATCATCGAGGGCCACTCGGCCTGCATGGCCCGGCAGACCGCCACCGGAACGGTGACCCAGCAGGGCAACCTGTACACCTTCACCGGCGACGGCACCAGCGCCCGGCAGGTGTTCGACGTGCCGAACGACATCGGCTCCGCGAACGCGGCGGCGGACCTGGTGTTCGCCGGGATTCCGGCCGGGGCGACGGTGATCGTCAACATGACCGGAACGGGCCCGGTGCTGATCAGGACCAACACCGGCACCGGCCTGGACGGCGACCCGGTGACGGGGCTGCGCTCCCGCCTGATGTGGAACTTCCCGACCTCGGCCGACGCCACGATCACCGGCGGCGCGCAGTTCCAGGGCTCGGTGATGACCGGCAACCCGGCGGGCACCATGACCCTCTCCGGCCCGGGCAACAACGGCCGGGTCTACCTGGCGGGCAACCTGGTGCAGGAAGGTTCCGCCGGCACCGAGATCCACAACTACCCGTTCGACGGCGACCTGCCGGTCTGCACCAGCCCCTCGCCGTCCCCGTCCCCGAGCGACTCGTGGAGCCCGAGCCCGTCGCCCAGCGACAGCCCGAGCCCCTCCCCGAGCGACAGCACCAGCCCGGGCCCGTCGCCCAGCGACTCCCCGAGCCCGAGCCCCAGCCCGTCGCCGAGCCGGAGCACCGGGCCCTCGCCCTCGGAGTCGGCCCCGGCATCGCCGAGCGCCTCGCGCTCCTCGTCGACGCCGGTCGGTCCGCCGCTGCCGAGCACCGGTGACAGCCTGGTCGCGCCGGCGGCCGGGGCCGCCGCGGTGCTGCTGGGCCTCGGGCTCGGCGTGGTCGCGCTGGCCCGCCGGGGCCGCCACAGCTGACGGCTCGTCAGGACTGACAGCCCCGGAGGGTGCGGCCGCGGTCCGGTGGACCGCGGCCGTCGCGTCGTCAGGTGACCGCGCCGCGGCGGGCGAAGCGCCCCTCGCGCCACTCCTCGCTCGTGAGCACCTCGCGCAACGCCTCGGCGGCGTCGAAGACGTCGACCCGGCTGAGGTAGAGCGGGGTGAAGCCGAAGCGCATCAGGTCGGGGGCGCGGAAGTCGCCGATCACGCCGCGGGCGATCAGCGCCTGGACCACGGCGAAGCCGTCGGGGTGGCGCAGGGCCACCTGGCTGCCGCGGAGTTCCGGCTGACGGGGCGTCACGACGTCCAGGCCGAGCGGTTCGACCAGGTCCGTGAAGAGCGCGGTGAGTTCCAGGCTCTTCGTCCGGACCGCGGTGATCTCGGCCTTCTCCCACACGTCGAGGGAGGACTCCAGGGCGGCCAGGCCGAGGATCGGCGGGGTGCCGGTGAGGAAGCGGGTGATGCCCTCGGCGGGGCGGTAGCCGGGCTCGAAGTCGAACTGCCGGGCGTGGCCGAACCAGCCGGTGAGCGGCTGGCGGGCCTCGGCGTGGTGGCGGTGCGCGGCGTACAGGAAGGCGGGCGCGCCGGGGCCGCCGTTGAGGTACTTGTAGCCGCAGCCGACCGCGAAGTCGACGCCCGACGCGTCGAGTTCGATCGGCAGCGCGCCGGCGGTGTGGCACAGGTCCCAGACCATCAGGGCGCCCGCGCGGTGGACGCGTTCGGTGATCGCCGCCATGTCGAGGAGTTCGCCGGTGCGGTAGTCGACGTGCGAGAGCAGCACCACGGCGGTGTCCGGGCCGAGCGCGGCGTCCAGGTCGGCGGCGGAGTCCAGCAGCACCGGGCGGGTGCCGGGGTACAGCTCGGCGACGCCGTCGGTGATGTACAGGTCGGTGGGGAAGGCGTGCCGTTCGGCCAGGACGGCGGGGCGGCCGGGGCGCAGCCGCAGCGCCGCGCCGAGCACCTTGAACAGGTTGACCGAGGTGGAGTCGCAGACCACGGTCTGCCCGGCGGCGGCGCCGAGCAGGTGGGCGCCGATCCGGTCGCCGAGCCGGCCGGGCTGCTCGAACCAGCCGGCCTCGTTCCAGCTGCGGATCAGGCCGCGGCCCCACTCCTCGGCGACCACCTCGGCGAGGTGGCCGGGGGTGCGGCGGGGCAGCGCGCCGAGCGAGTTGCCGTCCAGGTAGAGCACGCCCTCGGGCAGCGTGAACTCGGCGCGCAGCGGGTGCAGCGGGTCGGCGGCGTCGAGCGCCGCGCACTCCTCGCGGGTGGGGGTCACAGTTCGTTCCTGACGGTCCACAGTTCCGGGAAGACGTCCTGGTCGGCGGCCTGCTTCAGCCAGTTGAGGCCGGAGGAGCCGCCGGTGCCGGGCTTGGCGCCCATGGTGCGCTTCACCGCGGCGTAGTGCCGCTGGCGCCAGCGGGTGACCCGCTCGGCGGTGTCCAGCAGGGCCTCGCCGAGCCGCGCCAGGTCGGCGAGTTCGGGGTCGGCGTAGACGGCCAGCCAGGCGGACTCGACCGCCGGGTCGTGCCGGTGGCGGCCCTGCTCCGGCTGCCCGGATATCGGCAGCCCGCGGCGGCCGAGGAAGGCCAGCGCGTCGTCGTACAGGCTGGGGGCGCGCAGCGCGGCGGACAGCTCGTCGTACTCGGCGGGGGAGTCCTGGTACATCCGCAGCAGGCCCTCGCTCTTGTTGCCGAGCAGGAACTCCAGCCGCAGGAACGCCGAGGACTGGAACCCGGACGCCTCGCCGAGCACCGGGCGGAAGGAGTTGAACTCGGCCGGCGTCATGGTGGCCAGCAGGTCCCAGGACTCGGTCAGCACGTCCTGGACGTACGCGCCGCGGCGCAGCGCGGCCAGCGTGCCGGTCAGGTCGTCCTCGCGCAGCGCCTGCTGGGCGCCCGTCCACTCGCGGTGCAGCAGGTCGAAGAGCAGCTCCATCACCTGGGTGGCGACGATGAAGGTGTACTCGGCGGGTTCCTTGCTGCGCGGCTGCTGCAGGGCGTGCAGCTCGGCGAGCCGGACGTACCGGGCGTACGGGGTGGCCCCGCCGGGTTCGTGCGCGGGCCGGAACGAGAGATTCGGCCGGTGGGCTTCCCCGTTCATGCGGGCTCCTCCTGATCGGTGCGGCCAGGGTGCGGCCGGCGCCACCATTGTGCGGCGCTACCGGCTGGTCTTGAATGGGCGACGGACCCCCGATGGGCCAACCGGGTTGCCGATCGCAAGCTCCCCAGGCCCATTCGCCTCATGAACGCAAAGGACGCCCGATGGACGCGGTGGACCGCCTGCTGCTCGCCGAACTCCAGGCGGACGCCCGCCTGTCCTACAACGAGCTCTCCCGCCGGGTAAACCTGTCCGCCCCGGCGGTGGCCGAGCGGGTGCGCCGGCTGGAGGCGGACGGGGTGATCACCGGGTACCACGCCCACCTGGACCCGGCGAAGGCCGGCGCCGCGGTGATGGCGCTGGTGACGGTGCAGTGCTACGGGGTGCGCTGCGTGCTGCGCGACCCCGCGGTGGCGTCCTGGCCGGAGGTGTTCCAGCTGCACCGGGTCACCGGCGGCGCCTGCTGCGTGCTGCTGGTCGGGGTGCCCGACATGGCGGCCTTCGAGCGCCTCACCGACCGGCTCGGCGGCTACGGGCAGCCGACCAGTTCGATGATCCTCTCCAGCCCGGTGCCGTGGCGGCCGATCGCGGCCTCCTGACCGGCGTCAGTGCTCGGCGAAGGGCACGCCCAGGCCCTCCAGCCCGTACAGCACCAGCTCGACGCCGACCGCCGCGAGCAGCAGGCCGAGCAGCCGGGAGATCACCTCCAGGGAGGTGCGGCGGCTCCACTTGAGCAGCGGGGCGAGCAGCAGCACGGCGGCGCAGTCCAGGGCGATCACCGAGACGTACATCGCGGCGACCGCGGAGTGCCACTCGAAGGTGTCGTGGTTGAGCGACTCGACGAGCAGTGCGGTGATCGCCAGCGGGCTGGCCACGAAGGGCAGCAGCAGTTCCCGGATGCCGTCCGCCAGCGGGTTGGCCAGGTGCCCCTCGTCGGCGCCGCCGCCGAGGTGGATGCCGAGCACCAGCGCCACCGCGTAGATGAAGAAGATCACTCCGCCGGCGATCTGCAGCGACTGGTCGGAGACGTGGAACAGCGCGGTGACGAAGTCCGCGGTGTAGGTCATCACGATGCCGACCAGGGCCGCGATGAACGAGCTGACCAGGGTGAGCTTGCGCAGTTCGGCGATGGTCCGGGTCTGGCTGACGTGGGCGAAGGCCAGCAGCACCTTGGGCGGGCCGACCACGGCGAAGAAGGTGATGAAGACGGTGCTCAGGTTGATCGCCGGCATGCGCCCATGATGGGTCGTCAGCGCAGCCGGACGGTGACGCCACCCTGGCGCAGCACGTCGAGAATCGCGTCGAAGTACGAAGTCTCGCCGCCCTCTGGGTCGGCCACCCGGCGGGCGAGCGCCCGGGCGGAGGCCTCGGCCCGCTGCCAGACCAGGGTGAACGGCGGCTCGGGGCCGAAGCCGCCGCGCAGGCAGTCGGCGAGGGCGTCCAGGTTGCGGCCGTAGTAGCCGTCGGGGGCGCCGACGGCGCGGCCGAGCTCGGTCCAGAAGGCGGGTTCGTCGGCGACGCGCTCGCCGTGCAGGCGGTACTCGGGCGGCTCGGCTGCGGTGGGCATCGCTCTCCCTGCGAGTGCGCGGGTCGCCCGGATGGCTTCGCCGGGTCGAGCGGCGGCGGCGGGCGCGTTGGGATGGACCCTACTTGTCTTCTCTCCCTACGGGGGCCACACCATGACCTGTCTGCACCGCAAGGATCTCGGGCTGCTGGCGTTGCGCGGCGCCGTCGGCGGCGTCCTGTTCGCGCACGGCACGCAGAAGCTGTTCGGCTGGTTCGGCGGCGGTGGCCTGGAGGGCACCGCCCAGGCGATGGAGCACATGGGCTTCCAGCCGGGCCGGCAGAGCGCCCTGGCCGCGGGCCTCGGCGAGGCCGGCGGCGGGGCGATGCTCGCGCTGGGCCTGGCCACCCCGGCGGCGGGCTCGATCGTCGCCGGGACGATGGCGGGCGCCATCTCGGTGCACGCCCCGGCCGGCTTCTTCGCCCACGGCGGCGGCTACGAGTACCCGGCGCTGATCGGCGCCTGCGGCCTGGCCCTGGGCATCGCCGGGGCCGGCCGCTACTCGCTGGACCACGCGCTCGGCCACGCCTTCGACCGCCCGTGGCTGGGCGTGCTGGCGTTCGCGGCGAGCGCGCTGGGCGCCGCCTCGGTGGTGACCCGCCGGCAGGACGAGGTGCGCCGCCGGGAGGCGCGGGCCGCGGACGACGCGGCGCGCGAGATGGGCTCCGGGCTCTCCTGAGCGCCGGACACACCGAAACGAACGGAAGACAGCGATGAAGCGATCGATGCGGGCCGCCGCCACCGGGGCGGCGGCCGTGCTGTTGGGCGGCGCGGCGGTGACCGGGTGCTCCTCGGACGGCTCGCCGTCCCCCGCGGTCTCCTCGGTGCTGCAGAGCGCCCAGTCGGCGATCGGCTCGGCGGCGAACTCGGCCGCCAGCGGGCTGGCCTCCGCCGCCTCCTCGGCGCTGACCGGGGCGGCGTCCTCCGCGCTGGCCGGTGCCTCCTCGGCCCTGGCGGGCGTGAAGGGCGGACTGGACGCCAAGACCGACGTCACCCTGGGCAGCCCGGCCACCGACTCCGACGGCAAGGTGACCGTGCCGGTGACGGTGGTGAACCACGGGACCCAGCCCGGCAAGTACACGATTCAGGTCAACTTCGACGACGCGTCCGGAAACCTGCTCGACGCCGCCGTGGTGACCGTGCCGGAGACCGCCGTCGGGGCGACTGCGCAGGCCACGGCGCGGAGCAACCGCACCCTGACCGGCACGGTGACGCCAGTGGTGGCGAACGCCGTGCGGTACTGAGCGGACACCGAACCTTAAGCGTGGCGTAAGCGTCAGATCCCGCTCTTGACGGTCGAGTTGGTCTAGTCCATTTTACTTGGCAGGTGCAGGGAGCCCCTGGGCCGGCGCCGGTGGTCCATACCACCGGCGCCGGTTCGGCATATCTGTACCTGGCATTTGTGCAGGCCAACGCTCGATTCCCCTGTCATGCCCCTGGCTGTGCGACCCCACCTCGCACGGAGCGCAACCCGGGCCCGGCAGGACCCCCACAACCAGGAGTCACGCAGCCATGCTTCGTTCCGTTCCCACCCAGCAGCCGCGCTCGCGGCGCCGGCCGAAGAGTGTGGCGGCCCTCGCGGCCGGCACCGCGGCCTCGCTGCTGCTCGGCGGTGCCCTCGCGCTGACCGGCGGTGCCACCGCCCAGGCCGCCGCGACCAACTCCACCGGCGCCCCGGCGACCAGCGGCGGCATCAAGGTCGCCTACTTCGACCAGTGGTCGATCTACAGCAACGCCTACTACCTGAAGACGCTGAACGACACCGGCGCGGCGTCCAAGCTCGACTACCTGATCTACGACTTCGCGAACATCGACCCCACCAACCTGACCTGTTTCGAGGCCAACAAGGCCGCGTCGCAGAACGAGGACGACCCGAACGCGGGCGACGGTGCGGGCGACTCCTTCGCCGACTACCAGAAGACCTTCGACACCAACACCTCGGTGGACGGCGTCGCGGACACCTGGAACCAGCCGATCGTCGGCAACTTCAACCAGCTCAAGAAGCTGAAGGCGAAGAACCCGAACCTGAAGGTCCTGCTCTCCATCGGCGGCTGGACCTACTCGAAGTACTTCTCCGACGTCGCGGCCAACGACGCCTCCCGCAAGAAGTTCGTGTCGTCCTGCGTCGACATGTTCCTCAAGGGCAACCTGCCCTCCCAGGGCGGCTACGGCGGCGCGGGCACCGCGGCCGGCATCTTCGACGGCTTCGACCTGGACTGGGAGTACCCGGGCGGCGGCGGCCACACCGGCAACCACGCGGCCGCGGCCGACAAGCAGAACTTCACCGCGCTGCTCGCCGAGTTCCGCAGCCAGCTCAACACCCAGGGCACCGCGGACAGCAAGACCTACGGCCTGACGGCCGCGGTCGGCGCCGGCCAGGACAAGATCAAGAACGTCGAGACCGACAAGATCGGCCAGTACCTGACGTTCCTGGACATCATGACCTACGACATGCACGGCGGTTGGGAGGCCCAGGGCCCGACCAACCACCAGGCGCCGATCTACAACAACCCGAACGACCCGATGACCCCGGTTCCGGGCGGCAACGGCAAGTACTCGGTGGACAGCGCCATCAAGGCCTACACCGTGGGTGACCCGCAGTACGGCATCCCCGGCGGCTTCCCGGCGAAGAAGATCAACGTCGGCATCCCGTTCTACTACCGCGGCTGGACCGGCGTCACCGCCGGCGCCAACCACGGCCTGTTCCAGACCGCGACCGGCCCGGCCACCGGCGCCGCCATGTCCGGCAACGTCAACGGCATCCGGATGTTCAAGGAGCTCAACGGCTTCGTCGACAACCCGGCCTACACCTACTGGGACGACGCCGCGAAGGCCGCGTACTTCTACGACGGCACCACCTTCTGGAGCGGCGAGAACGCCCAGTCGATCCAGGCCAAGCTGGACTACGCGCACTGCAACGGCCTCGGCGGCTCCTTCGCCTTCTCGATGTACGACCTGGGCACCCAGACCGGCCTGTTCGACAAGATGGTGACCGCGACCAACGGCTCCGCCGCGTCCTGCCCGGCCCCGACCCAGTCGGCCAGCCCGTCGGCCTCGGCCTCGCAGTCGACCAGCCCGTCGCCCTCCGCCTCGGCTTCGCAGTCGGCCAGCCCGTCCGCGTCCGCCTCGCAGTCGGCCAGCCCGTCCGCCTCGGCCTCGACCGGCACCTGCTCCGGTGCGCCGAGCTGGAGCGCCACCACCACCTACGCCACGGCGACCAAGGTCTCCTGGAAGGGCCACTACTACACCAACAAGTGGTGGACCCTGAACGAGGACCCGACCCTGAGCGGCCAGTGGGGCGTCTGGGCGGACAACGGCGCCTGCTGACCCTGAGTCGGAGCGCCTGATCCGCTGAACGCAGCGAGGGGCGCGGGGAGAGTGATCTCCCCGCGCCCCTCGTCGGCGTTCCGACGCGCCGTCAGTCCAGGTCGGCGGTGCGGCCGAGGGCGTCCGGCTGGGTCTCCTCGATGCGGCGCAGCATCCGGGTGAGCATCGCGGACAGCTCCGGGCGGAGCTCCGGGGCGATGTCCTGCAGCAGCTCGGCCTCGAAGACGGCCGCCATCCGCATCAGTTCGAGCCACTTGTCGCGGCCCTCGGGCGTCAGCTCGATGATCACCCGCACCCGGTTGGCCTCGTCGCGCTCCCGGGTGACCAGGCCCTCGGTCACCATCCGGTCGATCCGGTGGGTCATCGCCGCCGGGGTCAGGCCGAGCCGCTTGGCCAGCTCGCCCGGGCCCAGCTGGTACGGCTGGCCGGAGATCACCAGGGCCTTGAGCACCTCCCACTCGGCGGAGGTGATGCCGAGGGTGGCCAGCTGCCGGCTGTACGCCACGTTCATCCGCCGGGCGAGCCGGGAGAGGGTGGAGACGATGGTCTCCACCTGGGGGTCCACGGTGGGGAATTCCCGCTGGTAGACGGCCACCTGCTCGGCGATGCCGAGTTCCGGCGCGGGGGCGGGCTCCGCTCTGCGTGCGCTCATACCGTCATTCTTCCACGCATCGTGCAGTTGTTAAGCCTTTGACGCGTTAAGGTTCCAACCCTTAGACTTTAGGTCTGAAATCTTACGGGGTAAAGCCAGGGCCCACCGGTCCGGCTTCGGAGTCTTCCCAGAGGGGTGCCAAGTGAAGGAGTGGGGCGGCCGACTGCGTCGCGTCCAGATCGGCAACGCGCTCAGCGCGTTCGGCAGCGGCTTCACCATGCCGTACATGTTCGTGTACGTGGACCAGGTGCGGGGCCTCGGCACCGCCGCGGCCGGCGCGGTGTTCACCGTGTTCGCGCTGGCCGCGCTCGCCGTGCTGCCGTTCACCGGCCGCGGCATCGACCGGTACGGGCCGAGGCCGGTGCTGCTGGCCGGTGCGGCGATGGCCGCCACCGGGGCGTTCGCGTTCGGGCAGGCGCAGTCCACACCGGCCCTGCTGGTCTCCTCCTTCCTGTTCGGCGCGGGCGTCACCACCTGCCAGCCCGCGCTCGCCACGATGATCGTCCGCTGCACCGGCCGGACCGAGCGCTCGCGCGCCTTCGCCCTGCAGTTCACCCTGGTCAACCTGGGCATGGGCATCGGCGCGCTGGTCGGCGGGCAGATCGTCGACGTCGCGGACCCGGCCAGCCTGACCCGGCTGTTCACCATCGAGGCGCTCACCTTCCTCGGCCTGGCCGCCGTCACCGGCACCGCACGGATACCCGCCGCGGTGGTCGAGGCCGGCGGGCCCGGGGCGTCCGGCAAGGGCGGCGGCCTGCGCGCGCTGGTCGCCGACAAGGCGATGCTGCGGCTGTGCCTGCTCGCCGGGCTGATCTTCTTCACCTGCTACGGGCAGTTCGAGTCCGGCGTCGCGGCCTTCGCCACCGACACCGTCGGCACCGCGCCGTCCACCCTCGGCATCGCGATCGGCGCCAACGCGCTGACCATCGTGCTGCTGCAGATGTTCGTCGTCCGGATCACCGAGCGCCGCCGCCGCACCACCGCGATGGCCGCCGCCGGCGTGGTCTGGCTGGCCGCCTGGGCGATGGCCCTGCTGGCCGGGCTGATCCGCTCCGAGGCCGCCGCCGCGACCGTGGCCGTCGTCGCGATCTACGCCCTGTTCGGCGTCGGCGAGTCGCTGCTCGCCCCGACCATGGGCCCGATCGTCGCCGACCTGGCCCCCGCGCGCCTGCTCGGCACCTACAACTCCGGCTACGCGCTGGTGAAGCAGATCGCCGTCGCGGTCGGCCCCGCGGTCGGCGTCCTGCTGGTCGGCTCCGGCACCTGGCCGCTGTACCTCGCCGCGATGGCGCTGTGCACGCTGCTGATCGTCGCCCTGGCGATGCGCCTGCGTGGCCACCTGACGCCCGCTCAGGACAACGTGCGGGTGCTGTCCGTTCCGCAGCGCGAGATGGCCGAGCTGCGCACGGCGGCCTGAGGCACACCGCCGTGCGAAGGGCCCGCCCGATCGGGCGGGCCCTTCGGCGTTCGCGGGGTCAGCGGGCGATGGGCATCAGCAGGGAGAAGGTGTCCTCCCGGGTGGGGAAGCGGATGGCGAGCGGGGCGATCGGGCCGCCGAGTTCGAGGACGAGCTGGTCGGCCCGGCCGACGGCCTCCAGGAGGAAGTCCCGGTTGACGTGGACCAGCAGGTCGGCGGGGGAGGCGACGCCGGGGAGGGCGTCGGCGCCGGTCGCGGTGAGCGTGGTGACCGGGTGGTCGGCGTCGTCGGCCGAGCGGGTGCCGGTGGAGCCTCCGGCAGCGGCTTCGGCGGCGGCGAGCTGGGCGTGCAGCTGGTCGGCGGTCAGGGTGAGGCGGTGGGTGGGCTCCAGGCGCAGCAGGCGGCGGTAGTCCGGGAAGTCGTGGTCGAGGCGCTCGCCGGTCAGTTCGCGGCCGGCCGCTCGGATGGTGAACTGCCGCTCGGTGACCAGGAGTTCGGCGTCCTCGGCGTCGTTCAGCAGGGCGCGGGCGGCGTCCGTCAGGGCGGTCGGCAGCAGCGCGCCGACGGCCGGGCCGTCGAGGGTGGCCGGGCACTCGGCGACCGCGAGCCGGTAGCGGTCGGTGGCGACCAGGCGGACGGTGTCGCCCTCGGCGTCGAGGTAGATGCCGGCGACGGCGGGCAGCGCGGTGTCCGCGGGAGCGGCGAAGCGTACGGCGTCCAGGGCGGCGGCGAGCTTGGCCGCCGGGACGGTCAGCAGGGTCTGGGGCATGGGGGACTCCCTCGAGTCGAGCAGGTCGCGGACCGCGGAGAGCTCCCGGCGGGCATCGGCGAGGCCGTCCTCCAGCCGCCGCAGGTGCGCGTCCAGCTCGGCCCGGGCCTCCTCCCGACTCCCGTGCAGGACCCGGGCGAGGCCGGCCAGCGGCAGGCCGACCCGGCGCAGCCGGCCCAGCAGGCGGGCCTGCGGCAGCTGCTCCGGCGCGTACCAGCGGTAGCCGGTCACCGGATCGGTGCGGGCCGGGACGAACACGCCCGCGCCGTCGTAGAACCGCAGCGCGCTCACGCCCAGCCCACTGGCCCGGGCCGTCTCGCCGATGCTGTGCATGGTGCTCTCCACGTCCCTGACCCTGGCCCCTCGACCTGGTCGAGGGTCAAACGGTAGCGGCGGGCAGGGACACGGGCAGTTCCCCGGACCCCCGGCGGTGCGCCGATAGGATGCGGATATATCGGACATTCCGTCAATTCGTGGGTGGCGAGGGTATTGGCGCAGGCGGTCGTCGATCGGGTGGTGGCGGGGCGGGCCGCGCAGGTGGTCGGGGCGCGGGACCGCTGGCGGTGGTGGGGGCCCGTCGGGGTGGCGGTGTTCGCGGCGGTGCTGCGGCTGTGGGACCTGCCGTACCCGAACGCGTTCGTGTTCGACGAGACGTACTACCCGAAGGACGCCTGGTCGCTGTGGGAGCAGGGGTACGAGTCGGTCTGGCCGGACAACGCCAACCAGCTGATCCTGGGCGTGCCGCAGATCATCCCGCTCAGCCAGGCGCCGGCGTTCGTGGCGCACCCGCCGCTGGGCAAGTGGGTGATCGGGATCGGCGAGCAGCTCTGGGGACTGCACCCGTTCGGCTGGCGGATCGTGGTCGCGGTGCTGGGCGGCCTGAGCGTGCTGATGCTGGCGCGGATCGGACGGCGGCTGCTGCGCTCGACGCTGCTGGGGTGCGTGGCTGCGCTGCTGCTGAGCGTCGACGGCCTGCAGTTCGTGATGAGCCGGGTCGGGCTGCTGGACGGGGTGTCGGCGTTCTTCGTGCTGGCCGCGTTCGGATGCCTGCTGATCGACCGGGACCACGCCCGCGCGGTGCTGCGGGCCGCCCGCGCGGAGGGTGGAGCGGCGGCCGACCAGGTACGGCTGGGCCTGCGGCCGTGGCGGCTGTCGGCGGGCGTGCTGCTGGGGGCGGCCTGCGCGGTGAAGTGGAACGGGTTGCAGATCCTCGCGGTGTTCACGGTGCTGACCCTGCTGTGGGACCGGGCGGGGCGGCGCGCCGCCGGGGCGTACCGCTCGTGGCGGTCGACGCTGCGCCGTGACCTGTGGCCCGCCGCGCTGTCCATGGTGGGCAGCGCCCTGGTGGTCTACGCCGCCTCGTGGAGCGGCTGGCTCGCGACCGGCGGCGGCTACGACCGGCACTGGGCGGACGGCCGGGCCGGGCTGTCCCCGCCGCGCACCCCCGTGGTGGACGTCCCGCTGCCGCAGGTGTCGATGAGCTGGGTGCCCGCGCCGCTGCGCAGCCTGTGGCACTTCCACGCGCAGATGTACGACTTCAACACCGGCCTGTCGTCCCCGCACACCTACCAGTCCAACCCGTGGAGCTGGCTCGTCCAGGGCCGGCCGGTCTCGATGTACTGGGAGCAGGTGCCGGACGGGCAGCGCGGCTGCACCTCCAGGGAGGGGTGCGCGAGCCAGATCCTGGCGCTGGGCACGCCGCTGCTGTGGTGGGCGTCCTGCTTCGCGCTGGCGTACGTGCTGTACCGGTGGTTCTTCCGCCGCGACTGGCGGTCGGGTGCGGTGCTCGCCGCGGTGGCCGGGATCTACCTGCCCTGGTTCCAGTACCAGCAGCGGACCATCTTCTCCTTCTACATGGTGCTGTTGGTGCCGTTCCTGTGTCTGGCGGTCACCCAGATGCTGGGGGCGATGCTCGGACCGGACGGCTGCCCGCCGCGCCGCCGGGCCTGGGGGGCCGCGGGGGCGGGACTGATCGTGCTGGCCATCGTCGGCTGTTTCGCGTTCTTCTATCCCCTGTACACGGCGGAGGTGATCCCGATGTCCGAGTGGCGTGCCCGGATGTGGTTCACCAGCTGGATCTGACGGACCGTGAGGGGGTACGCGGTGAGTGGTGGCGGACAACTGCTGCCGGTGACGCCGGCGCTCGGGGTGGCCTGTGCGGTGCTGCTGGCGGCGGCCGCGCTGGTGGCCGGACGCGGCGGGCTGGGCCACGGGCGGGCGGTGCTGCGGGCCGGGGTGCGGGCGGCGGTGCAGCTCGCGGTGGTCGCGCTGGTGATCGCCTGCGTGGTGCGCTCGCTGTGGACGTCGGTGCTGTTCGTGCTGCTGATGTTCGCGGTGGCGGTGCGCACCGCCGGACGGCGGGTGCTGGAGGGCAGCCCCGGCGCGGGCCGCTGGGAGTGGGCGTGGGCGGCGGCGCCGATCGCCGCCGGGGTGGCGCCGGTGCTGCTCCTGCTGGCGGCCACCGGGCTGCTGCCGCCGCACGGGCTGAGCGTGATCCCGGTCGCGGGCATCCTGATCGGCGGGGCGCTCACCGCGACCTCGCTGGCCGGGCGCCGGGCCCTGGACGAACTGCGGGTCCGGCGCGGCGAGGTGGAGGCCGCGCTGGCGCTGGGCTTCGAGGACCGCGACGCCCGGCTGGAGATCTGCCGCACCGCCGCCGCCACCTCACTGGTCCCGGCCCTCGACCAGACCCGCACCGTGGGCCTGGTCACGCTGCCCGGGGCGTTCGTCGGCATGCTGCTCGGCGGGGCCACGCCGGTGCAGGCCGGGGCGGTGCAACTGTTCGTGCTGGTCGCGCTGCTGGCGGTGGAGGCGGTGGCGGTCACCGTGGTGCTGGAACTGGTCGGACGGGGACGGCTGGGCGGGTGACCGGGGCGGACGGGCCGTCCGGTAGGCTGGGCGTCGTTGAAGGGGAGTAGCCCTCCACCGGACCGTCGACATACTGGCCCGTCCCCCGCGGACGTGCCCGGCGCCCGGGGCACCTCACGGGGTGTCGGCGAGACCTTCGGCCGCAGTGCTGTGACCATGAACCAGTGCTGTCGGGCCGAGGCGTCCCCTGCAGAGGTGGCTCACGGCCAGGCGGCCCGAGACCGAGAGACCTTCGCCCCCGATGAACAGCCTGACCATCGCCGCGCTGACGTTCGGCATCATCTTCCTCGCCGAACTACCCGACAAGACCGCCCTGGCCAGCCTCGTCCTCGGCACCAAGTACCGGGCCTCCTACGTGTTCGTCGGCATCGCCGCGGCCTTCGCCCTGCAGGTCGCCCTCGCCCTGGTGGCCGGCAGCCTGCTCGCGCAGCTGCCGCAGCGCTGGGTGGAGGGCGTCACCGGCGTGCTCTTCCTGGTCGGCGCGGCGATGCTGCTCTGGCACAAGGACGAGGAGGACGACGGCCACGAGGGCAAGGAGCCCGCCGACAACACCTTCCGCAAGGTGGCGGGCACCAGCTTCGTCATCGTCGCGGTCGCCGAGTTCGGCGACCTCACCCAGATCATGACCGCCAACCTGGCCGCCAAGTACGCCGATCCGCTGGCGGTCGGCCTCGGCGCGTGGCTGGCGCTGTGCGCGGTCGGCGGCGTCGCCATCGTCGGCGGGCAGAAGCTGCTGCAGCACGTGCCGATGAAGGTGATCGTGCGGGTCGCCGCGCTGGCGATGGCCTGCCTGGCCGCGTTCAGCCTGTTCAAGGCGATCACCGGCTGACGGGTGCCGTACGGCGAAGGCCGGTCGGGAACTCCCGGCCGGCCTTCCGCATGCGTGCGCGGGTGACGGACCGTCAGCAGTCCGGGTTGGCGGCCGCGGCCTCCAGGGCGATGCGGGTGTTCGGGCCGTACACGTTGTCCTCGCCCTTGATCTTGTGCGAGCGCTGGAACCTGGCCAGCGTGCTCTCGGTCCAGTAGCCGAAGTTCGGCTCGGAGTCGAGCGGGCCGATGTTGTTGCAGTACGCCGCCATCAGCAGGCGCTGCATCTTGACCACCTCGGGGCCGCTGTCGCCGCGCTTCAGGACGGCCGGCGGGGCCGAGCTGCTCGGTGCGGCCGAGGACGGTGCGGCCGAGGACGGCGGCGCGGCGCTGGTCTGCGCCGGCGGGGCGGCCGCCTTGGTGGTCGCCTGGGTGGGGCGGGCCGAGGTGCGCGACGGGGAGGCCGACGACGCCGACGGGGAGGCGGCGCTCTCGCTGGACGGCGCCTGGGAGGGCGAGGGGTCCGCGGGCGAGGTCGGCGCGGGCCCGGTCGGGGCGGGCAGCGCGTTGTCGACCGGCGCGGGGGAGGACGACAGCAGCATCGCCAGGCTGGCGCCGAGCGCGGCCAGGCCGACCGCGCCGCCGGCGATCACCAGGCGTCTGCGGTCGGCGCTCTGCTGGCGCAACTCGCGGCGCTCGGAACGGCTGAGCGCCGCGGTGGCGCTCTCGTCCCGGAAGGTGAACATGCCGAGGTCCTCGCCGCGTTGCGCGGACCACTCCTCGGCCCCGTCGAGCGTGATCAGCTGGGTCGCCTCGGCGGCGCCCGGCGGCTGCACCTCGAGCGGCGGCGGGCCGGCCTGCGGCGACACCTGGGCCGGGAACTGCGGCGGGACCTGGGGCGAGAACTGCGGAGGGAGCTGAGTCGGCGTCACCCGGCCGAGAGCCAGCTGGGTCGGCGCCTCGGGCGGCGGGGTCGGCACGAACCGGCCCGAGACCGGCGGCAGCAGCTGGGTCTCCGCGGCGGCCGGCGCCGACTGCGCGGGCGGCGGGCCGAATGGCGAGGCGGCCTGCGGCACGGCCGGCGGCTGCGCCGGCGGGGGCGGCGGAGCCATCGGCCGGGGCGGGACCTGCTGGACGGGCGGGGCCGGTGCCTGTGGCGCGGGCGAGTTGACGAGCGGTTGCACCGGCGGGCGCGAGGGCGCCTGCGGCGCGGCGACGATCGGCTGGACCGGCGGGGCGGTGATCGGGTGCACCGCAGGGGCGATCCGGGTCGCGAACGGGTCGACGGACGAGTCCGCGGCCTCCACCACCGGCGTGACGGCCACGTACGGGCGGACCAGCGGCGGGCCGCCGTCCAGCGGGGGCAGGAGCGCGGTCTGCTCGGTGGCGGAGGGCGCGCCGCACGCGCAGCGGCCGGCCGTCCGTGCCGTGCCGCAGCGGGGGCAGCGCTCTGCCGGCATGGGCCGGTCCTCCTCGGGTCGGAATCGAACGGGGTGATTATGCAGGAGCAATCCTTGGGGCAACAGGGATGCCCGGGTCGGCGCGGGGCTGTTGTCCGATTTGATGGGCAATTGGACGGTATGAACGGTGGGTGAATGCTCAGTTGACGGTGCGGGGGACGGCCCACGCACCGGGCGGGGCGTGCGCTAGGGCCTGTCTTCACACTGCCGTCGCAGCCCCGCGTCGTCTGGTGCGTGCTCTCGGCGTGCCGCGCGGAAGCCCTCGTACTGGGTGTACTTGGGCTTTCGCCCGGTGCGGCGAGAGTGCGTGCCAGGCGGCGTGGGGCAGACGGGAGTGTGAAGACAGGCCCTAGAGCGGCGCGGTCCCGGTGCGGTGATGGTGGGGGCTGATGCCGCGGACGCGTTTGAAGGCGGCGCTGAGGGCGAAGCCGCTGCCGTAGCCGACCCGGCGGGCGACGGCGTCGAGGGTGGCGTCGGGTTCGGTGAGGAGGTCGGCGGCGTGGGCGAGGCGCCAGTCGGTGAGGTAGGACATCGGGGGTTCGCCGACCAGGTCGGTGAAGCGGCGGGCCAGTGCGGCCCGGGAGACGCCGACCTCGGCGGCGAGTCCGTGGACCGTCCAGGCGCGGGCGGGGTCGGCGTGCAGCAGGGAGAGCGCGGGGCCGACCACCGGGTCGCCGTGGGCCCGGTACCAGACGGGTGCGTGGGCGGCGTCGCGGGCGAAGTGGCCGCGCAGGGCGGAGATCAGCAGCAGGTCGAGCAGCCGGTCCAGGACCACCTCCTGCCCGGGCCGGTCGTGGCCGATCTCGGCCTCCAGCAGCGGGACCAGCGGCGAGTCCCACTCCGCGGCGGGCAGCCGCAGCACCTGCGGGAGGGCGCGCAGCAGCCGTCCGCTGACCTCGCCGTGCAGCTGGTAGGTGCCGCTGATCAGCACCGTCGAGGCGTCCGGCGCGCTGCCCCAGGTGCGCACGCCCTGGTCGAGCGTCTCGCACATGCCCTCGCCGTCCGGCGTGGTGGAGACCTGCCCGGGGTGCACCACCACCAGCGGCGCGGTGTCCGGACGGTCGGCGACGGTGTACGGCTCGGGGCCGCGGACGATCGCCAGGTCGCCGGTGCGCAGCGGGACGGGCGGCGTGTCGTCCGGGACGATCCAGCCGTCGCCGCGGACCATGGTGAGCAGGGTGAGCGGCGCGCGGTCCGCGATCCGCACCGACCACGGCGGATCGAACACCGACCGCAGCAGGAACGCCCCCTGGGCGCGCGGGCCGGTGAGCAGTGCGGCGAGGGCGTCCATGGCGGTCAGCGTACGGCCGTCGACTTCCGGTCCGCAGCCCGGTTCCGGGCTGACGGTCCGTCCGATCTGGACGCTCGCGCATGGCAACGAGCGCCTCGGCCATGGCTCGTGACGGCCGGCGCGAGTTGACTGGGTGTCATGGAGATGCGAACGGGGGCACGGGGCATAGCGGTTCTTCGAACGGTGGCGCTGGTCGGGGCGGTGCTCACGACCGGACTGAGCGCGGGACTCTTCTACTCCTACGCCTGCTCGGTGATGCCGGGTCTGGCGAAGGTCGAGGACCGGGCGTTCGTCGACACCATGCAGCGGATCAACGTGGCCATCCTGAACGGGTGGTTCATGCTGACCTTCCTCGGCGCGCTGGTGCTGATCGTGCTCGCCGGGATCCTGCAGTGGCGCGGCGGCGACCGGACGGCGCTGCCGTGGATCGGCGCGGCGGCGGTGCTGTACCTGGTGATGCTGGTGATCACCGGGACGGTGAACGTCCCGCTCAACGACAAGTTGGCAGCGGCCGGCGCACCCGACCGGCTGGCCGACCCGGCGGCGGTGCGGGCGGCGTTCGAGGACGTGTGGGTGCGTTGGAACGTGGTCCGGGCGGTCGCCTCGACGGCCGCGTTCGGGTGCCTGACGTGGGCGCTGGTGGTGGCCGGGCGCAGCTCGGCCGTCTGACCGGCACCGCAGGACGGGAGCAGTGCGGCGGGCGTGAGGTGTAGCAGACTGCTACCGGAGCAGTGACCGAGTGTCCGACGACGAGAGGCGGCCCCCCGATGGCCAGCGTGGTGAAGATCAACGTGCTGACGGTTCCGGCGGAGATGCGCGAGACGCTGGAGCAGCGTTTCGCCTCTCGCGCCGGGGCGGTGGAGAACTCCGACGGCTTCGAGTGGTTCGAGCTGCTGCGACCGGTCGAGGGCACCGACCAGTACCTGGTGTACACCCGCTGGGCCAGCGAGGACGCGTTCCAGGCCTGGATGTCCGGCCCGATGCAGTCCGCGCACCGGCCCGCGCCCGAGGGCGGCGAGGCGCCGAAGCGTCCGGCGGCCAGCGACTCCACGCTGTGGTCCTTCGAGGTGGTCCAGTCGACCGGCCCGAAGCAGGGCTGACGGTCCGTCCGCGGACGAGGCCGCCGGCTCCGCGGCGGCCTCAGCGCGGGGTGAAGGCGGCGCGGCGGGTGGCCCGGCGCAGGGTGCGCAGCAGCGGCCCGCCGACGGTCAGGCAGAGCACGGCGGTCAGCGCGGCCCGCGGCAGGTCCCAACCCAGCGAGGTGGTCAGGCAGTACACCGCGAACCGGGCCAGGTTGGCGCCCAGCGGATCGCCCGGCACGAAGGAGATCGCGGTGCTCAACCCGCCGATGTACGGCCAGCCCTGCAGGTTCATCACGGTGCCGTAGCCGACCGCGGACAGCGCCCCGTAGCCCGCCAGCAGCAACTGCTCGCGGCGGCCGCGCAGCCGGGCCGCGCCGGGGAGCAGGCCCGCGCCCAGGCACACCCACCCCATCGCCAGCATCTGGAACGGCAGCCACGGGCCCACCCCGCCGGTCAGCAGACCCGAGGCGAACATCGACAGCGCGCCCAGCACGAACCCGAAGCCCGGGCCGAGGGCCCGCCCCGCGAGCACCATCAGGAAGAACATCGGCTCCAGCCCGGCGGTGCCCGCACCGAGCGGACGCAGCGCCGCACCCGCCGCCGCGAGCACCCCGAGCATCGCCACCGCCTTGGCGTCCAGCCCCGGCGCGCCGGTCGCCGCCCGGCCCTCGGACAGCTGCGCCACGGCGACCGCCAGCAGCAGCGGCAGCAGCAGGGCGAACAGCCACGGCGCGTCCGCGGAGTGCCCGACCAGGTCGGACCCGCGGGCCGCGAGCAGCGGCCAGCCGAACGCGGCCACGCCCACCGCGGAGACCAGCGCCAGCGTGAGCAGCGAGCTGCGGCCGAGCGGGACCGGGCGGGCGAGGGCGGACGGCGGGAGCGCGGGCGTCCCGGGGAGCCGGCGGTTCATCGGGGCGGCTCCAGGGCGGCGGCGACCTCGGCGACGGTCAGGTACGGCGGGAGGATCTTGGCGGTCTGCGGGGCGAAGGTCGGCGAGGCCAGCACCACCTCGGCGGTCGGGCCGTCCGCGACGATCTCGCCCTCGGCCAACACGGCCGTACGGTCGGCGAGTTCGGCGGCCAGTTCGACGTCGTGGGTGGCCAGCAGGACGGCGTGGCCCTCGGTGGCGAGCGCGCGCAGCGTGGTCACCAGCCGGGCCTTGGCCGCGTAGTCCAGACCGCGGGTCGGCTCGTCCAGCAGCAGCACCGGCGGACGGGCCGTCAGCACCACGGCCAGCGCGAGGGTGAGCCGCTGGCCCTCGGACAGGTCGCGCGGGTGGGTGCCGTCCGCGATGCCCGGCAGCAGGCCGGCGAGCAGCGCCCGGCAGGTGCCCGGCTCGGCGCCGGCGTCCGCGTCGGCGGCGGCGCACTCCTCGGCGACGCTCTCCGCGTACAACAGGTCGCGCGGGTCCTGCGGCACCAGGCCGACGGTGCGGATCAGCTCGCGGGGGCGGGACTTGTGCGGCGTCAGCCCGGCGATCCGGACGGTGCCGGAGGTGGGGGCGTGCAGCCCGACCAGGGCGCCCAGCAGGGTGGACTTGCCCGCCCCGTTGCGGCCCATCAACGCGGTGATCTCGCCGGGGAACAGGGCGAGTTCGACCCCGCGAAGCGCTGCCACGGGGCCCCGGGAGACCACCAGCCGGGCGGCCAGGGCGACGGGTTCGCCTGCGGCGGGCGGGGGTGGGGTCTTTGGGAGGGGCCTGCGGCGGCGTAGGAGTGACGGCTTGTCGGGTGCGGCGGCGACGGGTTCGCCTGCGGCGGGCGGGGGTGGGGTCTTTGGGAGGGGCTTGCGGCGGCGTAGGAGTGACGGCTTGTCGGGTGCGGCGGGCGGGAGTTGGCCGGTGGGTGTGCCTGCGGCGGCGGGGCGGGAGGGCGTCGAGGGTGTGTCGGGGCGGAGGCGGTGGTGGAGGGTGGGGGCTTGGCGGCGGGCGTCGCGGATGGTGAGGGGGAGCGGGGACCAGCCGGCCAGGCGGCCGAGGTCGACGACCGGGGGGCGGACGGGGGAGCGGGCCATGAGGGTGGCGGGGTCGCCGAGGACCGGGGGCTCGCCGGGGCCGGGGATCAGCAGCACCTGGTCGGCGTACTGGATGACGCGTTCCAGGCGGTGCTCGGAGAGCAGCACCGTGGTGCCGAGGTCGTGCACCAGCCGCTGCAGCACGGCCAGCACCTCCTCCGCCGCGCCCGGGTCGAGCGCCGAGGTCGGCTCGTCCAGCACCAGCACCTTGGGGTGGACGGTCAGCACCGAGCCGATCGCCACCCGCTGGCGCTGCCCGCCGGAGAGGGTGGAGAGCGCCCGGCCGCGCAGGTCGGCCAGGCCCAGCAGGTCGAGGGTCTCCTCCACCCGGCGCCGCATCACCGCCGGGGCCAGGCCCAACGACTCCATGCCGTAGGCGAGTTCCTCCTCCACCGTGTCGGTGACGAAGTGTCCGGCCGGGTCCTGCCCGACCGTGCCGACCAGGTCGGCGAGGTCGCGCGGCCGGTGGTCGCGGGTGTCCCGGCCGCCGACGGTGACCCGTCCGGTGAGGGTGCCGCCGGTGAAGTGCGGGACCAGCCCGCAGACCGTGCCCAGCAGCGTCGACTTGCCGGCGCCGGACGGGCCGACCAGTAGGCAGAGTTCGCCCTCCGGCACGGTCAGGTCGACGCCGCGCAGGGCGGGTTCGGCCGCGTCGGCGTAGTGGACACTGACCTGTTCGAAGGTGATCACCGGGTGCTCCGGGGCGGCTCGGGGGTGACGAAGGCGGGCAGCAGGCCGAGCAGCACCGCCGCGGCGGGCAGCAGCGGCAGGCGGGGCGCGGTCGGCGGGACGACGGACGGGGTGAGCGCCTCCGGGTAGCGGCTCGCGTAGCCGATCAGCGCCGCCGCGACCAGGACCCCCGAGGCGGCGGTCAGCCATTCCGGCAGTGCCCACGGGTCCGGCCGGTAGCGGGTCCTGACGGACCGCCGGCCGCCGAGCGCCAGTCCGGCCGCGCTCGCGCCCGCTCCGGCCAGCAGCACCGGCAGCGCCCACGGATGGCTGCCCTGGGAGAGCAGCCCGAACGTCCCGCAGCCCACCCCGAGCAGCCCCAGCAGGGTCAGCGCCCCGCCGGTGCGCAGCACCGCGCGCGGGACGTCCGCGGTGCGGCCGAAGCCGCGGGTGTCCATCGCCGCGGCCAGGGCCACCGAACGCTCCAACGCCCCCTCCAGCACCGGCAGTCCGACCGACAGCACCGCCCGCACCCCGCGGTCGGAGCGGCCGCGCAGCCGGCGCGCCGCGCGCAGCCGCCGCACGTCGGCGACCAGGTTCGGCGCGAAGGTCATCGCCACCACCGCGGCCACCCCCGCCTCGTACAGCGCGCCCGGCAGCGAGCGCAGCAGCCGGGACGGCGAGGCCAGCGCGTTCGCCGCCCCGACGCAGGCCAGCAGCACCGCCAGCCGCAGGCCCTCGTACAGCGCGAACAGCACCCCCTCGAGGGTCACCGCACCGCCCAGCCGCACCCCCTGTGCCCAGTCGGGGAGCGGGAGTTGAGGAAGCGTCAGGAGGACGTGGGTGCCGCCGACCGGGGAGCCCAGCACGATCGCGAACACCACCCGGGCGGCCAGCACCGCCAGCCCCAGCCGCAGGAACGCGCCGTACGAACGGGACCACGGCGCGTCGCTGCGGCGCGCCGCCACCACGAAGCCCGCGACCGCCAGGATCAGCAGCAGGAGCAGCGGCTCGGTGGTCCGGGACGCCGCCGCGGCCAGGCCCAGCGACCACAGCCACCAGGCACCGGGGTGCAGCGAGCGCACCAGCGAACGGCTGTGCACCGCGCGGGAGTTGTCGCGCGCGGCGGCTGGCGTGGGGCGGCCGGCCACGGTCAGCCGGTACGCCGGCGGCGGGCCTGCCAGACCGCGCCCGCGCCGAGCAGCAGGACGGCGGCGCCACCGGCGATCAGGCCGAGCGACGGGCCGCCGTCGCCGTCCTTGCCGCTCGCGGCGGAGCTCCCGGACACCTGCTCGCCGCACCCCGCGTGCGGGAAGCCCGCGATGGCGCACAGCAGGCCGTTGGAGTCGTAGCGCAGCGGCGGGGCGACGGCCGCCAGCACCTCCGCGGAGCTCGCCGCCGACGGCACCGAGGCGCAGGCGCTGCGCGGCGCGGCCGGCTGCTCCCCGTTCGGGGCGTCGGCGGCGGTGCCGAAGTCCAGCACCACGGCGACCCGCTTGTGCCCGCCGCTCGGCGCGGTGGCCGCGCAGATCGCGGCGAAGTCCGCGGCCGGGCCGGGCTTCGGCGTGTCCTGCCCGCCGTCCGGGCTCAGCACGAACCGCCAGCCGTCCACGCTCCCGTCCGCCGGCACGTTCGCGGTCGGCCCGAGCTGCTGGTACGCCCAGCCGTCCGGGCTCCCCTTCCAGAACGACCAGTACCGGTACCCGGCGGCGTGCGCGGGGGCGGCGGCGAGGCCGAGGACGAGGGAGAGAAGGAGGAGAACGAGAGCGAGGGGGAGGGGCCGGCCGGTCACGGCGCGAGCCCGCCCGCGGTGGCCGGCGACGGCGGGTGCCTGGCCGGGCCGGGGCCGGGAGCCGCCGCGCTGCACCGGCGGCTGCGCGGTGGAGCCGGTGGCAGGGCCGAGGGGGCGGAGCTGACGGGTGGTCATCGCTTCGGCCCGGCTTCCCCGGCGGAGCCGGTCATCGGTTCTGCTCCGGCTCGCCCTCGGCCGGGGCGTCCTCGGCGGGGGTGGCGCTCTCGGTCTCCGCGGCCGGCGTCGCCTCGGCGTTCGCGGCGGCGGCGTTGCGGCGGCGGTTGAGGCTGAGCAGGAGCCCGGCACCGATGCCGACCAGGAGGCCGACGCCGATCAGCCAGCCGGCCGAGAAGCCGGAGTTCTCGTCGGGCTCGGTGATCGCGGAGCCGGGGGCGCGGGTGGCCTGCGGGTCGCCCGCGGCGGGTGCCGACTTCGGCTTGGGGCCGGAGTCGACGAGCAGCTGGACCAGGTTGGCGCCGCCGAAGTTGTACGGGTCGAGCTTGGCGGCGCGGGCGGTGAGCACCAGGGTCGCGGCGGCGGCCGGGTCGGTGCCGTTCTTGCCCTGCGCGGCCCAGGCGTAGCCGTTGCCGGCCAGCCAGTCGGCGGCGCTGGCGGCCTCCGTGGCGTGGCCGGCCTGGACCAGGCCGAGCACCGCCCAGGCGGTGGAGTTGAAGTCCGGTCCGGCGGCCGCGCCGGGGGTGTCCAGCAGCAGGCGCTGGCCGCCGGCGGCGAGCTTGGCGGTCAGGTACGCGGAGTCGGCCTCGGCGGAGTCGGCGGGCGCCACGGTCGCGGCGCCCTGCCCGGCGTCACAGGCGAGCGGCTTGGGCGCGGCGGCCTTGCGGTCGGTGGTGGCGACCGGCAGGTGCCCGCCGGCGGCGGCCAGCAGGGCCTGCGCGGAGGCCAGCGTGTTGGCGGTGAGCGGGCTGCCCGGCACCGGCTGGTAGGCGAACGCGCCGCGCTGGTCGCCGGGGGCGGTGCAGCCGAGCTGGAAGCCGGCCAGGCCGTCCAGTGCGGAGTGGCCGGAGGCGGTCACCGAGGCCGGGTCGGTGCCCGCGGCGAGCAGCGAAGTGACGGCCAGCGCCGTGGAGTTGGCGTCACCGGGGGTGCCCGGGTTGTACGCCCAGGTGCCGTCCGGGTTCTGGTTGGCCTTGAACCAGGCGACGCCGCGGGCGACCTGGTCCTGGTGGCCGCCGAGCGCGGCGAGCGCCTGCACGGCCAGCGCGGTCGCGTTGGAGTCCTCGGTGGCGGGCGTGCAGGCGGCCGCGGCGTCGGCGCGGTAGGACGGCCAGCCGCCGTCCGCGCACTGCTGGCCGAGCAGCCAGTCGACGGCGGCGTCCGCGGGCACCACCTGCTCCTGGTGCAGGGCGAGCAGCGCCAGCGACTGCCGCCACACCCCGTCGTAGGTGGCGTCGCCCTTGCCGTACAGCCCGGCCGGCACGCCCGCGGGCGCAGCGGTGGTGGCGGTGGTGGTAGCAGCGGGGGCGGAAGGCGACGGCGAGGCGGTGTCGGCGAGCGCCGGGACGGCGGCGGCACCGGTGAGCAGGGCGCCGGTCAGTGCGGCGGCGCCCAGGCGGGCTGCGGTCAGCATGGTGAGGTGGGGTGCCTTTCGATGAGCGGTCGCAGCCGCCCGTGCACGCACACACGGGCCGCCCGTAGACCACGACGGAGGGGCCGCTCGCCTCCGGCCGGGCGGTCCGACTCGCCGCCCGCGCGGGGCGGCTCACGGTTGCGGGTCAGTGCCGGAGTCACACCGGTCTTTCCCCGGGCCGGGAGGCGGATGAAGTTGTCGGCGCGGCCGCGGGGACGCGGCCACGGCCCAAGACTCTATCCGGCGGTCCGCGCGCCGGTGGCCGCGGGAGGTGGAACCGGTTCCAGTTCCTCCGCTTCGCCGGACGGGTCGAGCAGGCGCGCCGCGGTGTGCAGGTCGGCCCGGACCTCGGCCAGCGAGGCCCGGCCGGACAGCCAGGCCAGCAGGGTCGCGTGCCAGGTGTGGCCGATCACCCGCAGCGCCGCCTGCTGCGCCGCGCCGGGCGGGCCGGGCAGCCGGGCCGCCTCCAGCACGATCGCCGAGGTGACCTGCGCGACCTCGTCCACCTCGCTGCCCACCGACCGGTCCGCGAAGGACAGCGCCCGCACCATCGCCTCGGCCAGCCGCGGTTCGCGCTGCAGCGCGTGGAAGGCGGTGGTGAGCGCCTCGGCGACCCGGCCGGCCGGGTCCGCGCCGCCCGGCGGACGCCGCCTCACCTGCTCGTGCAGCTGCTCCAGCTGCTCGCGCATCACCGCCACCAGCAGGTGCACCTTGGACGGGAAGTAGCGGTACAGCGTGCCCAGTGCGACCTGTGCGCTCTCCGCCACCTCGCGCATCTGCACGGCCTCGTAGCCGCCCCGGGCGGCCAGCGCGGTGGCGGCCCGCAGGATGCCCCGGCGGCGCTCTGCCTGGCGCGGCGTCAGCACCCCGTCGGCGGCGGCGGTCGAGGTCACGGCTACTCCCGGAGCGAGGTTCGGTACGGGCCACAGCGTGGCGTGAATCACCTGCCCGGGCTCCTGACGGGAAGCTACGGCCCGGTAATCTTCGAGGACTCTCGTTGTTCACTTTCCCCAACGACGAGCCCGCACCACTGTGAAACGTGATCTACTTTACCGGCCACCGGCCACGTCCGTCGCCGGTCCCGGTGAGTAGGGATAGGGGCCCCGGATGTCCGCGCTGCCGCCGCCGTCGCTGCGGATCGCCCTGCTGTCCTACCGCGGCGACCCGTTCTGCGGCGGCCAGGGCGTGTACGTGCGCCACCTGTCCCGCGAACTGGCCCGGCTCGGCCACCACGTCGACGTGATAGGCGCCCAGCCGTACCCCGTCCTGGACGAGGTCGAGGGCCCCGGCTCGGTGCGCCTGGTCGAACTCCCCAGCCTGGACCTGTACCGCGCCGACGACCCGTTCCGCACCCCCGCCGCCGGCGAGTTCCGCGGCCCGGTCGACGTGCTCGAGTACGCGGTGATGCGCACCGGCGGCTTCCCCGAACCGCTGACCTTCTCGCTGCGCGCCCGGCAGTACCTGGCCCGGCACAAGGGCCGCTACGACGTCGTGCACGACAACCAGACCCTCGGCTACGGCCTGCTCGGCCTGGCCCGGCACGGCTTCCCGCTGGTCACCACCATCCACCACCCGGTCACCGTGGACCGGCAGTTGGAGATCGACGCGGCCGCGACGACGCTGCAGAAGCTCGGCAAGCGCCGCTGGTACGCCTTCACCCGCATGCAGCGGCGGGTGGCCGCCCGGCTCGACCAGGTGATCACCGTCTCGGAGAGCTCCCGGGCCGAGATCTCCGAGCAGCTCGGCGCCGCCCCCGGCGCGGTCTCCGTCGTCCCGATCGGCGCGGACACCCGGCTCTGGTCGCCGTCCGAGCGGATCGCCCGGGTCCCCGGACGGATCGTCACCACCTCCAGCGCCGACGTCCCGCTCAAGGGCCTGGTGTACCTGGTCGAGGCGCTCGCCAAGGTCCGCACCGAACGCGAGGCCCACCTGGTGGTGGTCGGCAAGCCGCAGAAGGAGGACGGGCCGGTCGCCGACGCGGTGCGCCGGTTCGGCCTGGAGGCGCACATCGAGTTCCGCACCGGCCTGACCGACCGGGAGCTGGTCGACCTGTACCGCTCCGCCGAGGTCGCCTGCGTCCCCTCGCTGTACGAGGGCTTCTCCCTGCCCGCCGCCGAGGCGATGGCCACCGGCACCCCGCTGGTCGCCACCACCGGCGGCGCCATCCCCGAGGTGGCCGGCACCGACGGCGACACCAGCCTGGCCGTCCCGCCCGGCGACGCCGGCGCGCTGGCCGCCGCACTCGGCCGGCTGCTGGACGACCCGGAGCTGCGCGAGCGGCTCGGCGCGGCCGGCCGCGCGCGGGTGCTCGCCAACTTCACCTGGACCCGGGCCGCCGAGCTCACCGTCGAGCGCTACCGGGCCGCGATCGCCACCGGAGCCGGCGCCGCCGCCCGCTCCGGCCACGGCTGGCGCTACGTCAGCTGACGGTCCCTCAACCGTCGTACCACCCCTTCGTGAATGGGAGCCCCGCAGTGCTGACCGTCGACTTCTCCCGCTTCCCGCTCGCCCCAGGCGACCGGGTGCTCGACCTGGGCTGCGGCGGGGGCCGGCACGCGTTCGAGTGCTACCGGCGCGGCGCCAACGTGGTCGCCCTGGACCAGAACGCCGAGGAGATCGCCGAGGTCCGCAAGTGGTTCGCCGCCATGGAGCAGGCCGGCGAGGCGCCCGCCGGGGCCAGCGCCGTCGCCATGGAGGGCGACGCGCTCAACCTCCCGTTCGACGACGACACCTTCGACAAGATCATCATCTCCGAGGTGATGGAGCACATCCCCGACGACAAGGGCGTGCTCGCCGAGATGGTCCGCGTCCTCAAGCCCGGCGGGCTGCTCGCCGTCACCGTGCCCCGCTACCTGCCGGAGAAGATCTGCTGGGCGCTCTCCGACGCCTACCACGAGGTCGAGGGCGGCCACATCCGCATCTACAAGGGCGACGAGCTGGTCGAGAAGGTCCGCGAGGCGGGCCTGAACCCGTACGGCACCCACCACGCGCACGCCCTGCACTCCCCGTACTGGTGGATCAAGTGCGCGGTCGGCGTCGACAACGACAAGGCGCTGCCGGTCCGCGCCTACCACCAGCTGCTGGTCTGGGACATCGTCGGCACCCCCGTCATCTCCACCCTCACCAAGGCCGCCGAGAAGGCCCTCAACCCGGTCATCGGCAAGTCCTTCGTGGTGTACGCCAGCAAGCCGCGGACCGGCGAGTGACGGCCGCCGTCCCCGAGGCGCTGCTGCTCGACGGTGTACTCGACGCCGCGCAGGCCGCCGACACCGTCCGCGCGATCCTCGCCCACCAGCAGCCCGACGGCGCCATCCCGTGGTTCCACGGCGGCCACCTCGACCCGTGGGACCACACCGAGGCCGCGATGGCCCTCGACACGGCCGGCGAACACGCCGCCGCCGAGGCCGCCTACCGGTGGCTCGCCGACCGGCAGAACCCGGACGGCTCCTGGTACGCCGCGTACGCCTACGGGCAGCCCGACCACGCCGACGGCACCGCCACCGACCTGGCCCGCGAGTCCAACTTCTGCGCCTACGTCGCCGTCGGCGCCTGGCACCACCACCTCGCCACCGGCGACGACCGCTTCCTGGAACGCCTCTGGCCCACCGTCAGCCGCGCCCTCGACTACACCGTCGGCCTGCGCCTGCCCGACGGCCCGATCGCCTGGCGGCAGGACCCCGACGGCGCCGTCGCCACCGACGCGCTGCTCACCGGCTCCTGCTCGGTCCTGCACGCCCTGCGCTGCGGGCTCGCCATCGCCGACCACCTCGACCGGCCGCAACCCGACTGGGAACTGGCCGCCGGACGGCTGCGCCACGCCATCGCCCACCACCCCGAGCGGTTCCTCGACAAGGACCGCTACTCGATGGACTGGTACTACCCCGTCCTCGGCACCGCGCTGCGCGGCGACGCCGCCAGCCGGCGGCTCACCGCCCAGTGGGACCGCTTCGTCGTCCCCGGCCTCGGTGTCCGCTGCGTCAGCGACCGGCCGTGGGTCACCGGCGGCGAGAGCGCCGAACTCGCCCTGGCGCTGTGGGCCGCCGGACAGTCCGACCGCGCGGTGGAGATCCTCCGCTGGATCCAGCACCTGCGGCACGAGGACGGCTCCTACTGGACCGGCTACGTGTTCGAGGACGACGCGATCTGGCCGGAGGAGCGCACCACGTGGACGGCGGGCGCGCTGCTGCTCGCGGTCGCGGCGCTGGGGGGCGACCATGCGACGGTGTCGGTGTTCGGGGGGGACGAGTTGCCGAGTGGGCTGGTTGTCAACGACTGCTGTTGAGGGGTGAACGCAGAGATCCGCCCGGGGAGGGGAGTTCCCTTCCCGGGCGGATCTTGCTGTGCGTGGGTGGTTGCTCGCGCCCCTGCGGGGCGCGACCGGGTCAGCCGCGCTGGATGCCTGACGTGTCGTTGAGGACGCCGTGGGTGCCGTCGGGGAGCTGGGCGACCAGGGTGGCGCCGTGCTGGTCGACGGCGAGGTACCAGGTACCGGGGACGAGCTCGCCGACCGGGGGGAGGCCCGGGTTGTCCTTGTTGGCGAGCTGGCGGACGGCCGGGACGGCGAACCAGAACGGGGCGAACGGGGCGGCGGGCTGGGCGGCCTGCGGCGGGACGACGTCCTGGATGGCCGGCTGCACGGCGGTCGGCTGCGGCGCCGGGACGGCCTGCGCGGCGACGGGCTGGGCGGAGGACTGCGGGAAACCGTAGCCCCCGGCCGGCTGGTGCGCGCCGTACGGCTGCGGCTCCGGCTGCTGCTGGGCGGCGTAGGCCTGCGGGGCCTCGGGCTGCTGCTGGGCCGGGAACGCCTGCTGCTGGGCGGCCGGGTCGGGGTAGCCGTACGGGCCGGGCTGGCCCGGCTGCGGGGCGCCGGGGGCGCCCGGGTACTGGCCGAAGTTCTGCGGGACGGTCGGCGCCGGGGGCTTGTCCGACATCAGCGGGGCCTGCAGCACGGGCAGCAGCGGGCCGCCCGCGGTGGCGGCCACCAGGACCAGCAGCGAGAGCAGGCCCAGCCAGGCACCGATGCCGTGGCTGAGGCCGGTGCCGCCGCCGAGGACCGAGAACAGCGAGGTCCACAGCGCGGCCACCGACAGCGCGGTGCCCCACTGGTCCAGGCGCAGCCCGAGCACCTGCTTGGTGGCCCAGGCCTCGCCCTGCAGGCGGAACAGCAGGGTCAGCGCGGCGGAGGCGATGCCCAGCACGAAGACCGAGGTGAGCACCGGGAACAGCTCCGGCGCCCAGCCGTTGCGGGACAGGCCGCTGCACAGGCCGCCGCAGTCCACGGAGACGTAGGGCAGGAAGGACGAGACGAGGAGCAGTACGGCCGCACCGGCGACGGCGGCGTCCCCCCTGGTGAGAGCGCGCAGATTCACTGACGTTCCCCTCATTGGTGTAGTCGTGGTCGGCGGTCGGCGGTCGGGACTCCGCGGTGGCGGAACGGCCCGACGGGGCAAAAGCCTAGAGCCAAGCCGTCGTCGTGTGCACAGCACCCTCCGGATCCGGTCGGACCGGGTCGGCCGGGAGGGCATCGGACGGGAGTGGTTCCTGACCGGGCGTCACCCGGAGAGGTAGGAGGTCAGGGCGTCGGCGAGGGCCTGCGCGGCCTGCTGGCGCCACTGCGGGTCGGTCAACCGCTTGGCATCGGCGGCGTTGCGCATGTTGCCGCACTCGATGAAGACCTTGGGTACCTTGGAAAGGTTGAGCCCGCCCAGATCGCTGCGGGTGTCCAGGCCCTGCTGCCCGATGTAGTCGGCGTACGGCTCACCGGTGCCCGCCTTGAAGGTGTCGCGCAGCAGCACCCCGAGCCGGTGCGAGGGGTCGACGATCCCCGAGGTGTCGGCGACCCCGGCGGTCACCCTGGCGGGCATGATCACGTGGAAGCCGCTGCCGGAGGCCGGCGCGCCGTCCCCGTGCACCGAGACCGCGGCGTCCGCCTTGGCCTCGTTGCCTATCCGGGCGCGCTCGTCGATGCACGGGCCCCAGGCGCGGTCGCCGTCCTGGGTGAGCACCACCTTCGCGCCGCGGTCCTGCAGGATCTGCCGGGCCCGGTGCACCACGTCCAGCGTGAAGTCGGCCTCGGCGTACCCCGCGTTGGTCGCGGTGCCGGTGGTGTCGCACTCCTTGCGGGCGTTGCCTATGTCCACCTGGCGGTTGATCTCGGTGGTGTGCCGGGCGTTGCCCGTGTTGTGGCCCGGGTCGAGCAGCACGGTCCGGCCGGCCAGCGGACGCCCGGCGGCGGACGCGGCCGGGGAGGGCGCCGCCGCGGAGGCGGCGGACGGGCTGTCGGCCGCAGCGGCACCGGACGGGCCGTCGGACGGGTCGACCCGGTCGCCCTCCGCGAAGTGCGGCGAGGCCGCGGCGGGCGGGGCGGCCTGGCGCGAACTGTTCGTCGTCGCCTGCCAGCCCAGCCAGCCGATCAGGCAGACGGGCAGCACCACGCCGGCCACCTTCGCGGCGGGCCGCCAGAGGGCGGTGCGCCGCGCCGGGTCGGCGTGGTCCTCGGGTCCCATGGGGTGCTCGGTGGTGCGGCCGGTCACGTGCTTCTCAGATCCTGTCCCAGGTACGCGCCGTCAGACCGTAGGCGTCGGCGATCGGCTTCCACTTCGCCACGAAGTCCTTCTTCGACTGGGTGGCCTGCGGGTTGAGGTCGTTGGCGCGGTTCAGGTCGGCGGTGGTGGGCGCCGAACCGTTGGTGCACCCCTGCGTGGACACGGTACGCGCCCACGTCGCGTACGCGCGGTCGATGTCCCCGGACTGCTGCCACGCGGTCTTCAGCGTCTGCACCGCCTCCGCGCCGCCCGGCAGGTCGGACGTCTGCAGCCCGGCCAGCTCGGTGATCAGCTGGTCGCGCTGCTCGGCGCCGGTGTCGAACACCTTGGCGGCGCTCTCCACCTCCGGCTTCGCCGGGCAGCTGCGTACCTTCGCCACCGCGCTGCCGATCGGCGCCTTGGCGTTCTCCCCCTTGGTCAGCAGCGCGTCCAGCGCCTTCGCCTGCGCCGCCGCGTTCGGGCCGGCCGCGCCCGCCGAGGCGGAGGCCGACGCGGACGCCGACGGCGAACCCGAGGCCGCCGGAGCGCTCTGCGGGTCGCCCGGCGTGCCCGAACTCGCCGGCGGCGGTGGCGCGGTGCCCGCGCCCTTCGCCTGGCCCGGGTCGTCGCCGCTGTTCTGCACCGCCCACACCACGCCGACGCCGATCACCAGCAGCAGCGCCACCGCCGCGCCGACCAGCACCGGGGTGCGCCGGCGCCGCGGGTCCTCCTCGTAGTCGAACTCCGGCTGGGCCGCGAAGTCCGGCTGCGGGTCGAGGTTCGGCTGCCGGCCGAACGGCGGCTGCTGCCCGAACGGCGGCTGGCCGCCGCCGGGGGGCTGGGCGTTGTACGGCTGCTGCGGGCTGAAGGGCTGCGGCGGGGCGTTGAAGCCCTGCCCGCCGAAGCTCTGCTGGTTGCCGTAGCCCGGCTGCTGCCCGTAGCCCGGCTGCTCACCGTAGCCCGGCTGGTCCGGGTAGCCCTGCTGACCGCCGAAGGGCGGCGGGGGCGCCGCCTGCGGGAAGCCGCCGGACTGCGATGCGGCGCCCGCGTACGGGGCCGGTCCCGGCGGGGCAGCGGGCGGTGCCTGCTGCGGGGCCGGGCCGGTCGGGCCCGGCTCGGTGCGGGGCGGCCGGACCGGCGTGGCGGCGGGAGTGCGCGGCGGGGCCGCGGGCGGGACCGGGTAGGGCGCCGCGGCGGGGGCCTGCGGCGGGTTCGGGCCGGGCAGCGGCGACTGGGCGGACGGGGACGCCGGGTCGGGCGTGATCGGGCGGCGGACCCAGCCGCCCGCGCCGTTGTTCGCCGTCGGGTCCCAGACCGCCCTGGCGTTGTTGCCCTGTTCCGTCATGCGCCGCCTCGCCCCCAACTCGCCGGTCGGGCACCGCTGCCGGTGCCGCCACGTCCGAACGGCGCCTCCCACCCGGACCGTTCGCCGTCTGCCGCCGACACCGTACCGGCCGATTCCTGACCGGGCCACGGCGGTCCAGCAGTCGGCGGTCCGGGAGTCGGCGCCGCCCCGAGGATGACGTTAGGCCCCGGGTGATCGTTCCCGCGGAAGGCCGGGCTGATCGAGCTGACCGGGCGTCAGGAGGTGGCGGCGCCCTCGCGGCGCAGCACGCGCAGCGAGCCGGTCACCGAGACCTCGCGGAAGCCGTCGGCGAGGGCCCGCAGGTAGACCCGGTACGGGGCCTGGCCGCCGTCCGCCGGGTCGGGGAAGACGTCGTGGATGACCAGCAGGCCGTCCTCGGCGAGGTGCGGCGCCCAGCCCTGGTAGTCGCCGCCGGCGTGCTCGTCGGTGTGCCCGCCGTCGACGAAGACCAGCGCCAGCCGGCCCTGCCAGACGGCGGCGATCTGCGGGGAGCGGCCGACCATGGCGATCACGTGGTCCTCCAGCCCGGCCGCGTGCAGGGTGCGGCGGAACCGGGGCAGGGTGTCCATCAGGCCGACCTCCGGGTCGACCAGGGTCGGGTCGTGGTACTCCCAGCCGGGCTGCTGCTCCTCCGAGCCGCGGTGGTGGTCGACGGTCAGCGCGACGGTGCCGGTGCGGCGGGCGGCGTCCGCCAGCAGGATCGCCGACCGCCCGCAGTAGGTGCCGATCTCCAGCAGCGGCAGCCCGGTCCGCGTCGCCGCCTCGACGGCCGCCGCGTACAGCGCCAGGCCCTCGTCCTCGGGCATGAAGCCGGTGGCCTGCCGGAACGCCGCGAGCACCTCGGCGTCGGGGGCGTCGGCGGCGAGGGGAGTGTCGGTCATCGGGTGCTCCTGCCGGGCTGGTCGGTGGACTGACCCAGGACCCTACTGGATGGTAGCCAGCCGGTGCTCAGAGCAGGTCGCGCGCGATCCGCTCCCGGTGCCCGGCCAGTTCGGCCTCGATCGCGGCGTCCTCGGCGGCGTCCAGCACCACGGGGTGGCGGTCGGACGGCGGCGGGGGAGCGGTGGCGAGCATCCGCAGCCGCAGGTGGGTCGGCGGGTGCGAGCCGTCGACCGCGCCCAGCTCCCGCTCGGACAGCCGCAGGCGGCGCTCCACCTCGATCGGCGGGATGGAGCGGGTGGCCTCGGCCAGCGACTGCCACAGGTCCGGCGCCGCCGGCTGCCCGGTACGGCCGGGGCGCGGGCGCGGCAGGGCGCGCTGACGGAGGATCACCGTCTCGACGGTGGACGAGTGGAGGATCCCGGTCAGCATGCCGCGGGTGTCCGCCACCGAGGTCAGCCCGGCGGCCAGCCGGTCGGCGCGGTACTCGGCGGCCTGCCCGGAGCGCAGGTTCAGACGGTGCATCAGCTCGGTCAGTCCGAGCACCCCCTGGTGCACCACCCACAGCAGCAGGGCGGCGGCCGCGGCGGCCGCGACCACCATGAGGTTGCCCCTGGTGTCGACGCGGCCGGGCCGGGTCAGCAGCGACCACTCCTCCAGGGCGCGAACCGCCGAGCCGGTCCACAGACTGCGCCGGTTGTCCCGGTTCACGCCGTGGCCGAACTCGTGGCCGAGCAGCGCCACCTTCTGCTGCCGGGTCAGCGTCGCCCACAGCGGCAGGCCGATCACCAACTGCCGGCGGCGGCGCAGGCCGAGCACGCCGAAGCCCGCGTTGAACGCGCCGTCGACCGCGATCAGGTCGACCGGCGCCGTCCCCAGGGCCGCCGCGGTGCGGTCCGCCAGCGCGTACAGCGCCGGCGCGGACTCCCGGGCGAGGACGTTCGGGCCGCGCTCGGGCCGGCCCAGCCGCGGCCGTAGCGCGAACGCCACGCACAGCCCGATCACCCCCAGCACCGGCCCGGGCCAGCCCGGCAGCAGCAGCCCGGACACCAGGCCGAGGGCGAGCAGCAGCACGCCGAGCGACACCAGGTGGACCAGCCCCGCCAGGGCGAACGCCGCCGCCACCGAGCGGTCCCGGAAGTTGGACCCGCCCGCCGCGACCAGCTCGAACACCTGCTCCGTGCGCGCCCGGACGGCCCGTCGACGGCTCTCGGTACGCCGCTCGGCCCGCACGGCGCGGCGCCGCTCGCGCTTGCTCCGCGCCGGGTCGGCCCGCTTCGACGGGATCAGGTTCCACTCGCAGGCGGGGCACCAGACGGGGAAGCGGTCGTGCCCGGCCAGGGCGGCGGCGCACTGCGGGCAGCGCTGGGTCTCCACGGCGGCGCCGCCGGCGGCATCGGCACTGGTGGCACGGGGTTCGGTCATCGACACGGCGGCGGATCATGCCATGCTGCGGACCGCCCTGGGAAGGGGCTTTCACCACCCGGACGGCCGGAGCCGAGCGGGGGCGGCCTGCCGGGCGGCGGCGGTGATGCGCTATACAGGATCGGTCCGCAGTAGAACGCGTTCCAGTGCCGGGCGGTGGTCCGGCGACGCGTTCCAGCTCAGTGCCGCCGCTCCCGCGGGTGGTGGCCGCACCCTCGGAGAGCCCGTGCGCGCAGCGATCCTGCACCAGACCGGCCAGGACACCCTGGACGTCCGCGAGGACGTCGAGGCGATCGGCTTCGGCCCCGGCCGGGTCCGGGTCCGGCTGCACGCCACCAGCCTCTGCCACTCCGACCTCTCCGCGATGGCCGGGATCCTGCCGCAGCCCGCCCCGTTCGTCCCCGGCCACGAGGGCGCCGGCGAGGTGCTGGAGGTCGGCGAGGGCGTCACCGGCCTCGCCCCCGGCGACCGCGTGGTGCTCTGCTGGATGCCGCCGTGCGGCACCTGCGCCCTGTGCCGGCGCGGCGACACCCACCTGTGCGTGGCCTCGATCCGGCGGCTCGGCACGCCCACCTTCCGGATCGGCGGCGCCGACGGCGGGCAGGACGCGTACGGCTTCTACGGCACCGGCACCTTCGCCGAGGAGCTGGTGGTCGCCGCGGACGCCCTGTTGCCCGTCCCCGCCGACCTGCCGTACGAGCTGGCGGCGCTGATCGGCTGCGGCGTCACCACCGGCCTCGGCGCGGCGATCAACACCGCCCGGATCGAGCCGGGTTCGGCGGTCGCGGTGATCGGCGCGGGCGGCGTCGGCGTCGCCGCCGTGCAGGGCGCGCGGATCTGCGGCGCGGCCCGGATCACCGTGGTCGACCCGGTCGAGTCGCGGCGCACCCGGGCGCTCGCCTTCGGCGCCACCGACGCGATCGCCCCCGAGGAACTCAAGGCCGCCGCCCGCACCCTGCCCGCCGGCGGCTACGACTACGTCATCGAGGCGGTCGGCCGCTCCGCCACCGTCCGGGCCGGCTACGACGCCGCCCGGCGCGGCGGAGCCGTGGTGGTGGTCGGCGCGGGCGCCGCCGACGACCGGGTCTCCTTCAGCATGGGCGAACTCTTCTTCAACGAGAAGCGGTTGCTGCCCTCGATGTACGGCGGCGGGGACGTCCGGCGCACCGCCGACCGCGCCGTCGAACTCTGGCGGGCCGGCCGCCTCGACCTGGCCGCCATGGTCACCCACCGGCTGCCGCTGACCGAGGTCAACGAGGCGATCCGGCAGATGCGCAGCGGCGAGGCGCTGCGGACGATCCTCACCGTGGACTGACGGCCCGTGGGCTGACGTGCCGCGGGCTGACGTGCCGTGACCTGACGCCTCGTCGAGGGGTGGTGAACGGCCGACGCTCCCGGGCCCGGTCAGGACGGTGACGGGCGGGGGAGCGTCGGCAGTTCGGGTGGGGCGCTGCGCCGCCGCGGGCGGTGGCCCGGCGGCGGCGCGGCCCGTGACTCAGCGGCGGTGGCGGCCGTGCGGGTCCGCGTCGGCGGCGTCGTCGTTGGCGGTCACGCCGCGGTGCCGGCCGTGCGCCGCGTGGTCGGCGGCCTCGTCGGCGCCCGGCGCGCCGTGGTCGTGCTCGGTGGTGTCGTTGAGGGACTCGGACATCGGGTCAGTCGTCTCCGTGGGAATGGCTGGTTCTGCGGTGGGTGCCACCCGGCACGCCGGAGCGGTCGGTACACGGGCAGCAGGCAACCGGCCGTCCTCGTGGCGGCCCGCGCGGGGGCCACGATAACGGCCGAATCGGATCGGAGCCTATCCAAACCGGCCCCCGGCGCGCCGGTTTCGGCGAACCTGCGACCGCTGGCGGTCATGCCGCGTGCTCCGCCGCGTCCGCCGAACCGGCGCGCTGCCCGGCCTCGACCGGCGGTGCGAGCGGGGCCGGACGGGCTGCCTGAGGGGGCGCCGGGCGGGGTGCCTGGGGTGCCTGCGGTGCCTGAAGGGGTGCCTGAGGGGGTGCCGAACCGCGCCAGTGGCCGACCAGTTCGCGGTAGAGCGGCGAGAGGACCTGCAGGTCGCCGTGGCCGGCGAGGATCCCGCGGCCGCCGTCCAGCAGCAGCACCCGGTCGGCGCGCACGGCGGACGCGATGCGGTGCGCCACCACGAGCAGCGTGCCCGGCCGGTCCGCGAAGGCCCGCTCCACCCGCTCCTCCGCGGCGGCGTCCAGGTGGCAGGTCGCCTCGTCCAGCACCACCGTCGGTGCCGGGGAGAGGAACGTCCGGGTAAGGGCGAGCAGTTGACGCTCCCCGGCGGAGAGCGCGGCGGGCGCCCCGATCGGGCCGTCCAGCCCACCGAGCCGCTCGATCAGCCGGTCGGCGCCCAACCGCTCGGCGATGTCCAGGAGTTCGGCGTCCGTGTGCGGGGTCGGCCGCGGCCAGCAGAGGTTCTCGCGGACCGTGCCCTCGAACACGTACGCCTCCTGCGGGACCAGCGCCAGGCGCAGTGCCCGTTCCGCCGCGGGGAGTTGGGCGAGCGACAGGCCGTCGACGAGCACCTCGCCGGCGTCCGGGGCGAGCAGCCCGGCCAGCAGGGCGGCCAGCGTCGACTTGCCGGTGCCGCTCGGCCCGACCACCGCCAGGTGGCCGCCCGGACGGACGGTGAACCCGAGACCGTCCAGCACCGGGCGGGCGGTCGGCCGGTGGGCGAAGCGCAGGCCGTGGACGGCGAGTTCGCCCCGGGGGGCCCGGCCGGCGGGGGCATCCGGCCGGGCGGGCGCCGGTGCGGGCGCGGGCGCGGGCGCGGGCGCGGGTGCGGGCGCGGGTGCGGGTGCGGGTGTGCCCGGTGTGCCCGGTGCGCTGGGTGTGGAGGTGGTCGCCAGGCGGTCCAGGACCACGGCCAGGTCGAGCAGCCAGCTGCCCAGCATGCCGGCCAGTGTCCGTACCGCGGGCTCCAGTTGTTGCAGCAGGTAGGTGGCGACACCGAGGACCTGGCCGGCCGTCAGCCAGTGCTGACCGATCAGCCACGGGGCGGCGAGCACCGTCGCGAGCAGCGGCAGCCGGCCGCCGAGGGCGACGATCAGGGAACGGGCCGCCGCCGCCCGGCCGAGGGCGCGGACCGCGGCGCCCTGGGCGGCGACCAGGGCGGTGAGTTCTGCCGCGACGCGTTCCTGCGCGCCGCAGGCGGCGACGTCGCGCAGACCGGCGAAGGCCCGGCCCGCCTCGGCGGCGATCCGCTCGTCGGCGACCACCACCGCCCGGCGGCGGGCCACCAGTGGGCGCAGCAAGCGGACGAACAGCCCGCCGGAGACCAGCAGCGGGAGCAGGACCAGCGGCAGCACGGCGGGCGCCAGGACACCCAGGCCGACCAGGGCGGCGACCAGGCCGATCCCGACGCCGCGGGCGCTGCGCAACAGGGTGGCAGTCAACTGCCGCGCCGACTCCACCTGTTCGGTGATCCGGGCGATCTCCGCCGGGCCGTCCGGGACGGGCCGAGCCAGCGCGCCGTGCACCACCCGGGTCACCAGGGCGTCCCGTAGCGGCTCGACCACCTCCGCCAGGTGCGGGAACACGGCCCGCGCTGCCACCGCCCGCACGGCCGTTACCGCGCCGAGCGCCGCCAGCCACGCGAAGCCCACGCCCGGCCGACCCGCCAGGAAGCCGCGATCGGCCGCCGCCGCCACCAGCAGTCCCGACGCCAGCGCGGGCAGCGCCTCCACCGCCGACCACCCGGCCACCCGCCACCCCGCCCGCCGAGCCGCCGCGTCCCGGGACACCGCCCCGGCCAGCCCGCGCAGCAGCACCCCCGCGAGACCGGCGCTGCCGGCCGTCAACTCGCCTTCACCCGGCGAACCTTGCCGCACCATCCCCTACTCCTCGTCCCCCGAGCGCCGCCCCATTGCGGCACATGCGTCATCGTCGTCCGGGCCTGACTCTCAACTCGCCGCCGCCCAGCGGCCCTTGCGTCACTGACCCGCCGTCACCGCCGCGCCCGCCAGGGTGGTGCGGTAGTCGGGGTCGGCGAGCAGTTCGGTGTGGCGGCCGGTCGCGCGGATCCTGCCGTCGGCGAGCCAGACCACCAGGTCGGCGCGGGCGGCGGCGGAGGCGCGGTGGGTGACGACGAGGCGGGTGCGGCCGGCGGTGGAGTCGTGGAGGGCCTGGCCGACCTGGTGCTCGGTGGCGGTGTCGAGGCTGGAGGTGGCGTCGTCCAGGACCACCACCCGGGACTGCCCGGCCAACAGTCGGGCCAGCCCGAGACGCTGCAACTCGCCACCTGAAAAACGGAGTTCACCGACCTCCGTACGTTCTCCCGCAGGCAGCCGGCTGACGAACGCGTCCGCCCGGGCGGCGGCGAGCTCGGCCGGGCCCGCACCCTCCAGCGCGTCCGCCAGGGTCGGCCCGACCAGCAGCGGACGTTCGAAGGCGTACCCGACCGCACGGCGGCGCGCCGCGACGTCCAGATCCGCCACCGGCACCCCGTCGACCAGCACCGCGCCCTCGTCCGGCACCCGCAGCCCGCCGGCCAGCGCCGCCAGCAGCGACTTGCCCGCACCGGAGCGGCCCACCACCGCGACGGTCGAGCCCCCCGGGACGACCAGCTCCAGCGGGCCGAACACGACCGCCCCGTCGGCGTCCCGCACCGTCACCCCGCGAAAGACCAACTCGCCAGGCCCGTAAGGAAGTTCCAGCATGCCCGTGAGCGTGCCCGGAAGCCCGGCAACCGCCGCGACCCGGTCCCGCCCGGCCCGGGCGTGGGCGACCCCGACCAGCGCCTCGACCTGCTCGAAGAACCCCAGCCCCAGAGCCGCCCAGCCGGCCGCCGCGGCGAAGGCCCCGGGCGGCAGGGCACCCTCGGCGATCAACTGGCCGGCCGCGCCGAGGACGGTGAGCTCGACCGCGGCGATCAGCAGCATCGCCTGCCACACGGTGCTGCGCTGCACCTGCCACAACGCCCGACCGGCCGAAGCCAGTTCAGGCAGGACGGCGAGCACCCGGCGGGCCTCCACCGGCTGGGCGCCGACCGCGTGAATGGTCCGGACGCCCTCCAGCGCGCCGGTCAGCCGGTCGGCGAGCCGGCCCTGGGCGGCCTGGTAGTGCGCGAAGACGTCCTCGGCGGTGCGCATGAACAACCGGACCAGCACCGCTCCCGGGACCACCCCCGCGAAGAACGCCAGCGCCAGCCAGGGGGAGAGCACGGCGAGACCGAGGATCGCGCCGGACGAGGTGAGCAACGCCGTCACGGCGCCCAGGCGGGCCACCCGCGCAGTACCGGCGTCCGCCGCCGCGCCGACCAGACGCGCCGTCAGATCACCCGCGCCCGGCCGTGCCCCGGCCGCCTGCTCGGCCGCCGAGGGGAACGGCCGAAGCCACAGCACCCGGCGCAGCAGACCCGTTCGCAGCACCACCGTGTCGGCGGCCGTGCACGCCGGACCGGCCGCCGCCGCGACCGCCGAGGCCGCCGCCCCCGCGGCCAGCACCGCCGCCAGGGCGCCGATCGCCCAACCGTCGGACCGGCCCGCCAGCACCGCGTCCAACGCCGCCCCGGCGACCCCCGGCAGCGCGAGGGTCGCGGCAGCCTCCAAGGGCACCGAAAGCACCAGAGCCAGCGACCAGCCGCGCAACGAGGACTCCTGAGAGAGAAGGGAACGGGCGGCCCCGGGCCGCCCGGCGGGGCTGTGCCCGCCCCCGGAGACCGGAGGCGGGCACAGCGCGAGCTCGGTGACCCGGCGTCAGCTGATGGTGAAGATCAGGCAGGTCAGGATCAGACAGGTGAACTGGCACCCGCCGCCGTGGCCGCCCAGCTCGACGGACTCGAGCTCGGGCAGCTCCTGAAGGGCCGCGAGGTCGGTCTCGAAGGCGGTCATGTTCTCCATGGTGTTTCCTCCCCTTGGGTTGCTCCGCCGGAACGCTCCGGCAGACTGCGCCCGGGACTCTCCCCGGCGCAGACCTCGCCCCGCCGTCGACGCTCAGGCCTGGCCGGACCCTTGAGGGTCGGCCGGCTCGCGTGCGCGGCGGGAAGTCTGATGTGTAGTCAGGCGGAATGGGCGGCCGTCGGGTCGACGGGCCGATGGCACAGGGCAGCCGGGTCGACGGGCCGATGGCTCGGGATGGCTGTCCAGCCGAGGGGCCGGCGGCTTGGGGTGGCTGTGGCGTTGACGGGCCGACGGCGCCGGGTGGGTGTCGAGGCGACGGGCTGGCGGCTCAGGCGGGTCTGCCGGTCCGCAGGAACCCCGCGAGCAGTTCGTGCAGCACGGCTGCGCCCTCCTCGGCGAGCACCTCGTGACCGGAGCCGGCCGCCTCCACGTAGCGGAAGTCGGCGCCCTCCGTCCGGCCCAGGCGCAGCAACTCGTGGCGCAGGGCCCGGGACTGGCTGACCGGCACGACCTCGTCGCGGTCGCCGTGCACCACCAGCAGCGGGCTGTGCAGCCGGTGGGCCAGGTGCAGCACGTCCCGGGGGCCGCGGGCGTCGTCGATCGCCCGGTCGCCGCCGAGCCGACTGGTCAGCGCCCGGACCGGGGCGGCCGCCTCCGCCAGCAGCCGGCCACCGGACAGGAACGGTGCCACCACCGCACAGCGCGACACCTGCCCGGACGGGGCGTGCGCCGCCGCCAGCAGCGCCAGGAACGCGCCGTAGCTGACCCCGAACAGGGCGGGCGGCTCCAGCCCGAGCGCGGCACGCTGCCCGGCGACGCCCTCCACCAGGGCGAGCACGTCGTCCAGGTCGGGACCGCCCCAGGCGCCGCGGATAGCCATCGCGAACTCCGGCCCGTAGCCGGTGGACCCGCGCTGGTTCGGGGCGAGGACGGCCAGGCCCTCGGCGGCCATCCGCTGCAGTGCCGGATCGAACTCCAGCCGCCAGGCGTCCGCCGGACCGCCGTGCAGCGCGATCACCAGGTGCGGTGCGGACAGCCAGGCGTCACCGCCGTAGACCACCGCCTCGATCGGCCCGGCCGGGCCCGCCAGCTCCAGGCTCTGCGCCGCACGCCACCGTCCGCCGTCGTTCGGCGGGGCCGAGCCGTCCAGCCGCCAGCCCGCCGGTGCGGCGCGCAGGGCCCGTAGCGTGCCGGTCGACTCCGGCAGCGCCGGGGCCGGTTCCGCCGCGCCGTGCTCATGGCCGCTCAGTGCGGCCGCGAGCTGGGACGAACTCACGTGCGCCGTGCCGCCGTTGAGCGGTGCGAGCTGGAGCGGCAGCGGCACCGCGGCGGGCATCACCGCCGGGCCCTGCGCCAGCAGCGCGGCTACGTCCAGGGTGGCCAGCGCCGCCGGATGGTCCGGCGCCGAGTACGGCATCCGCAGACCCGCCACCGACCAGTGGCCGACCGCACCGAGCCGGCCGGGCGGCACCGGCAGCGGGTCCAACCGCCCGCCGCTGGGCTGCCACAGCGCCAGCGCGGAACCCGCGCCGTGGTCGATCTGCAGCGCCACCTGCGGTTCGGCGGCGCCGAGCCCGCCGGGGGCGAGCGCGATCGGCCGCAGGAACATGCCCGGGATGTGCAGGCACTCCGGGAAGCGCACCGGCTCGTCGCCGCCGATCAGCGCCCAGCCCAGCCGGTCCGCACCGGGCGCGTCGCTGCGCAGCATCCCGAACCGGGTCGCCGGGTCGAACAGCACCAGCCGGTCGTTGCTGGCCTCGCCGAGCTCCAACAGTGGTGTGGTCTGGCCGAGTTGGAGGTCGAGGACGACGGTCTTGACCACCCCGTCGGCGACCCGGTCCAGCGCCAGCAGCCGGCCCACGGTGTCCAGCCACACCCCGCCGCCGTGCAGCCCGGGCAACTCGGCGACCTGGCGTGGTGCGGACCCGTCCGCGGCCAGCAGCCACACCGTGGTCACCGGGCGGGTGTCGGTGCCGAGCAGCACCGCGACCGGTGCGTCGGGGTCGGTCAGGTACTTCGGCTCGATCGGGTCGGCCGATGCGTGCGGCTGGGTCAGCTCCTGCGGTTCCTGCGGTTCCTGCGGTTCCTTTGGTTCGTGCGGCCTGGTCCGTGGGCCGGGCATCGCCAGCAGCCGCAGGCCGGGCAACCGCAGGGTGGCCAGCGGGAGTTCGACGGCCGGGCGGAGTCCGGCGGTGGCATCGGACGGGGCCTCGGCGGGCGCTGACAGCAGGGCCAGCGCGTGCCGGTCGGCGTCGTGCCGGCAGACCAGCACCCGCCCGTCCGGCAGTGCCATCAGCTGGGACCGCAGGCTCTCCGAGCGTCCGTCCGGCAGCAGCAGCGCGGTCGGCTCGGCCGGACCGCTCTCCGGCAGCCGCCAACTCTCGGCGTACCAGCCGCCGTCCGCCCCCGCCGCCAGGCAGGCGGCGTGCGAGCCGTCCCCGGCGAAGGCGAAACTGAGGCGGCGCAGCGCCTGCGGCGCGGTTCGCAGTGCGGTACTCATCGGCCACCTGCCAGGATCGGTTGACTGTCCGTCAGTTCGGCCGCGCGGTAGGGGAGCGGATCGGTCCACAACCGCGGGCCGCCGTGCCGCAGGCGCAGCAGGAAGGCCAGCGGGCCGGCGGTGCCGGTGCCGTACGCGGCGGCACAGCCGGTGCCGGTCTCGTCCGGGAGGACCAGCAGGCCGTCCCGGAGGGCGGCGCGGGCGGCGATCAGCCGGGCGAGTTCCTGCGCGCCGTGCCGGAACCGGCTCTCGCCGGTGGCCTCGGCCAGGTCGAGCAGGTACTCGCCGTTCCCGGCCAGCCCGTGGCAGGCGCAGACTCCGCTGTGCCAGCGGCCGTCCAGCACCGCCTGCCCGGCGGCCACCGCGAGGCGGTGCGCCTGCCGGTCGCCGGTCGCCTGCCAGAACCGGACCAGGAAGGTGCCCACTCCCGACGACCCGCTGCACCAGTGCGCCAGCCGGACGTGCTCCGGGTCGCCGTGGCTCTGCGGCCACCAGGCGGAGCCGCCGGACCACCGGGCGGTGGCCGCCAGGGTCTCCGTCGCCGCCTGCGCGCCGGTCGTCAACTGGTCTGCCGTATCGACGAGTTCGGGACGGTCCCGGAGATCGGGCAGCTCGCGCAGGGCCGTGGCGGTGGCCAGCAGGAAGGCGCCGACCCCGGCCACGCCGTGCGCGTAGCCGAGGTGGACCGCGCCGGCGAGCGCCGAGTCGAAGTCCGCGGGCACCGGCCAGACCGTCCCGTACGGTTCGGTGCGGGCGGCCGCCAGCAGGCCGCGGGCACACTCCACCGCCCGGTCCAGGTACGTGCGGGCGCCGGTGACGCGGTGGACGCGCAGTTGCAGGAAGCCGGCGCCGGCCGCGCCGTGGCAGACGTCCGGGTTGGGCCAGGCCAGCCGGACCCGGGACGCCAGGCCCGCCGCGCGCTCGGCCAGGCCCGGGTCGGCCAGCGCCTCGGCGGCCTCCAGCAGCGCCCAGGCGGTGCCGGAACGGCCGAAGTGCAGGCCCGGCAGCACCACCGGCTCGGCGGCGCACCGGCGTTCGATCCACTCGGCGGCCAGTGCGGCGGTGTCCCGGGCCCGTTCGCGGGCGGCCTCCGGCAGCGGCGCCTGCGCGGCGCGGGCGAGCACGGCGAGGACTCCGGCGGCGCCGTGCTGCACGTTGCACGGGTCGGTCAGGCGTCCGGCGGGGACGGTCGGCCACAGGTGGTCCCGGCGCTGCGGGGTGACGGTCTGTGCGAGGTGGCGCAGGCCGTCGTGCAGCAGCCGGTCCAGCGCCGGCGGGGTGACCGGGATTCCGGGACGCGGCGAGGTGGTCACCGCGCGCTCGTCGGTCGGAGCGCCCTGGACGGTTTCGGTGCTCCGCGCGGCCTGGGCCTGCTGGATGGTGAGCTCCTCGCGCACCCGGGCCAGGCTCCAGCGCTGGTCGGCGGCCTCGGCCCGCAGCCCGAGCACCGCCGGCGCGAGCCGCCGGGCGCTCTCGCCGTCACGGGCGGCCAACGCCAGCCAGCGGCCGAGCCGTTCGGCGACCGGCCGGGCCAGCGGCAGATCGTCCGGGAGCAGCGGGTCGTGGCCGGTGGCGAGCAGGAAGAACAGGCCGCCGAGTGCGAACAGGTCGGTGGTGTGGGCGGCCCGGTCGGCCAGGTGCGGACCGGAGTGCTCCGGGGCGCGGTACCCGGGGGTGCCCGCCGATCCTGCCAACACCCCGGCGGGGACGGCCAGTTCGAGGTCGACCAGGCGGAGTTCGCCGTCCGGGAGGACCAGCACGTTGCCCGGCGACAGATCGCGCAGCACCAGGCCGCGGCGGTGGACCCGGTCCACCAGCTCAAGCAACGCCAGCGCCATCGGGCCGGCCTCCGCCCACCCCACGTCCGGCGAGCCGTCGTGGCGCAACCGGGCCGCCACCCAACTGCCCAGCGCCTGGCCGTCGATGCGCTCCTGCACCAGGAACAGCGAGTCCTGCTGCTCGATCAGCGCGTACACCTTCGGCGTCAGCCCGCTGTCCGCCAGCCGGCCCAGCAGCTCCGCCTCGTGCCGCAGCGCGGCGCGGGCGTCGGTGCCGACCCGGTCGACCTCGATGTGGGCGCGGGCCTGCTTCACCACCACCTCGGCGCCGGTCGTCGTGTCGGTGCCGAGGAACACGCCGCCCTTCGCGCCGTGCCGCACGGCGGCGGTCAGCGCGTAGCGGCCGTCCAGCAGCACCCCGGCCCGGCGCTGCGCGGGCTTCGTGGTGGCGGGCGCTGTGATGGCGGGCTGCGCGAGCGCGGGCCTCGCGGTGGCGGGCTTTGCGGTGGCGGGCTTTGCGGTCGACCCGGCCCCCTCGACGGGGTCGACGGCCCACGGCGGGCAGCGGTAGGCGGCGGCGCGGACGTCCTCGACCAGGCTGCCGTCCGGGCCGCGCAGCATCGAGCGGTAGGCGCCGTCGTTGCCGAGTACTGCGTGGCCGGCGAAGGCGCCGTACCGGTAGTGCACGCGGCTGCCGGGGCGGTACGGGCGGTCGGAGAGAATCACCGGTCCGGGCATTCCGACGGTGGCGCGGTGGAGTTCCTCGGCGAGCCGCAGGAATTGCTCCTCGCCGTCCGGGTAGACCGTGATGAATTTCCCGGCCGAACCGCGTTCGCTGTTCCGGGAATTGATTTCGTGGACCTTTTCCCGGTCGGCTGCGAACTTGAACGCGCAGGGATCGTCGACGAGCGCCGAGGCGACCGCGGAGAGCACTTCCACCGCGACTTCGGACGCGGCACTGACGTGCAGTTTCCATCCCTGGGCGGGGAGGTCGCGGCCGGGCGGCCGTACCGTGCACCAGAAGCCCTCGACCGCGACTCCCCAGTCGCCGCCGCCTCCCCGGGCCCTGCTGCCGGTCACGGCCGCCCGCACCACCTCCACCAACGTGCCGTCCACACCCGGCACGTCCTCCTCGACCGGTACCGGCTCCCCTGCCATGCGCAGCGGTGTGCCCGCCCCCATCTGCTTCACACCCCTTCGCCGTGGCTCCGACCGGTACGGTCTTTGGAAGTCACGAGAGCCTCGGCCGCGCCTGCCGGAATTCCGGGAACGGAAATGCCGGCCGGTCGCCTCTTTTCGACCCCCCTGGTCGAGGCAACTCTCGTTCGCAGGACTGAAGTTACTTTCGAGGCGGGGGCGGCTCAACACCGCTCGGGTCACTTCACTCTTAAGGGTGATCAGAGTTCGCTTTCGAATGCGCGTCCACCGGCGCGTGTGGCCTGAGTGCCCCGCGCGGAACCGGACCGCCCCTGCCGGTACAGGCACGGATCGGGCGCCGCGCGCCCCCGCGCGCCAGGCCGCGCCGGGTTGACGCGTGGTTGTGCGGAACTCCGATTCCCGTGCGAATAGCCGGACGAGGGTGCGGCAGCCGGGCACGGCCGGGCCCGGGCGTGACACGCGGTAGTCTCGACAGGTGCCGAAACTGTCCGACGTCATCGCCGTGCTCGAAGACATCTACCCGCCGCAGTGGGCGGAGTCCTGGGACGCCGTCGGCCTGGTCTGCGGTGATCCCGACGCCGAGGTGAACCGGGTGCTGTTCGCCGTCGACCCCGTGCAGTCCGTGGTGGACGAGGCCGTCGAGTGGGGCGCCGACCTGGTGGTCACCCACCACCCGCTCTACCTGCGCGGCACCACCACGGTCGCCGCGACCGGCTTCAAGGGCCGGGCGGTGCACTCCCTGATCAAGCACGACATCGCGCTGCACGTGGCGCACACCAACGCCGACCACGCCGACCCGGGCGTCTCGGACGCGCTCGCCGAAGCGGTCGGCCTGCGGGTCACCGGACCGCTGGTGGCCGACCCGACCGACCCGGCGGGCCGCCGCGGCAGCGGCCGGATCGGTGAACTCCCGCAGCCGATGACGTTGGCCGCGTTCGCCGCGCAGGTCGCCGCCGGACTGCCCGCCACCGCCGCCGGGGTCCGCGCGGCCGGTGACCCGGACCGGCTGATCAGCCGCGTCGCGGTCTGCGGCGGCTCCGGCGACTCCTTCCTCGCCGAGGCCCGCGCCGCCGGCGTGGACGCGTACGTGACCGCCGACCTGCGCCACCACCCGGCGTCCGAGGCCACCGAGGCGGCGCCGCTCGCCCTGGTCGACGCCGCGCACTGGGCCACCGAGTGGCCCTGGCTCACCCTCGCCGCCCGCGAACTGGCCGACCGCGCGGCCAAGCGCGACTGGTCGTTGGAGAGCCGCATCTCCACCCGGGTCACCGACCCGTGGACGGCGCACGCGCCGATGCCGTACGCCCCCTGACCCCCCGTCGAAATCCACCCACAGGAGCCTGACGCGTGAACGCCGCGCCCGCCGACCAGATCCGCCTGCTCGACCTGCAGGCCATCGACTCCCGCCTCGACCAGCTGGCCCACCGGCGCCGCACCCTGCCCGAGCACGCCGAGATCGACAAGGCCGCCGCCGACCACACCGCCCTCAAGGACCTGGTGATCGCCGCCCAGGCCCAACTCGGCGACACCACCCGCGAACTGGCCAAGGCCGAGGCGGACGTGGAGCAGGTCCGCTCCCGTTCCGCCCGCAACCAGCAGCGGATGGACTCCGGCGCGGTCACCTCCCCGAAGGACCTGGAGAACCTCCAGCACGAGAACGTCTCGCTGGCCAAGCGCCAGGGCGATCTGGAGGACGTGGTGCTGGAGGTGATGGAGCGCATGGAGTCCTCGCAGACCCGTGTGACCGAACTCACCGCCCGCCTGGAGCACTCCTCCGTGGTGGTCGCCGAGGCCGAGGGCCGCCGCGACGCCCAGTTCGCCGAGCTCGACGCCGAGGCCGAGAAGGTCCGCCGCGACCGCGAGGCCGTCTCCGTCGCGATCCCCGCCGACCTGATGAAGCTCTACGTCCGCCTGCGCGAGCAGCAGGGCGGCGTCGGTGCGGCCCGCCTGTACCAGCGCCGCTGCGAGGGCTGCCGCACCGAGTTCTCGATCACCGAGTTCAACGCCATCAAGGCCGAGCCCACCGACAAGGTGCTGCGCTGCGAGAACTGCGGGCGGATCCTGATCCGCACCGGCGAGTCGGGCGTCTGACCCGGTGGCGAAGTTCATCGTCGAGGCCGACGGCGGCTCCCGGGGCAACCCGGGGCCGGCCGGCTACGGCGCGGTGGTCCGCGACGCCGACACCGGCCAGATCCTGGTCGAGGCCGCCGAGTTCATCGGGCGCGCCACCAACAACGTCGCCGAGTACAAGGGCCTGATCGCCGGACTCCGGGCCGCCCGCGAGCTCGACCCCGACGCCCGCGTGGACGTCCGGATGGACTCCAAGCTGGTCGTCGAGCAGATGTCCGGACGCTGGAAGATCAAGCACCCCGACATGCAGCCGCTCGCCGCCGAGGCCCGCGGCATCCTGCCGCGCGGCAACGTCGAGTACCGGTGGATCCCGCGGGAGAAGAACAAGGACGCCGACCGGCTCGCCAACGAGGCGATGGACGCCGGCAAGGTGGGCCGCCAGTGGGAGCCCAAGGCCCGGGCCGCGGCCGGGGCGGTCCCCGCGCCGCTTGCCGCACCGGTGACCGCACTTGCCGAGGACGAGGCGCTGCCCGCCGCCCCCGCGCCCCGGGCGGCCTGGGCCGCGCCCGCCGACGTCGGCACCCCTACCACCCTGGTGCTGCTGCGGCACGGCGAGACGCCGCTGACCCCGCAGAAGCGCTTCTCCGGCAGCGGCGGCAGCGACCCCGGGCTGTCCGAGAAGGGCCGCTGGCAGGCCGAGCGGGCCGCCGAGGCGTTCGCCGCCCGCGGGACCGTCCAGGCCGTGGTCGCCTCGCCGATGCTGCGCACCCGGCAGACCGCCGAGGCGGTGGCGCTCCGGCTGGGCCTGGAGGTGCGGATCGAGGAGGGGCTGCGCGAGCTCGACTTCGGCGACTGGGAGGGCCTGACCTTCGCCGAGGTGCAGGAACGCCACCCCGACGACCTGGAGGCGTTCCTCACCTCCGCCAAGGCCAAGCCCACCGGCAGCGCCGAGTCGCTCACCACGCTCACCCACCGGGTCGGCCAGGCCCGCGACAAGGTGCTGGCCCGCTACCCGGGCAAGACCGTGCTGGTGGTGTCGCACGTCAGCCCGATCAAGACCCTGGTCCGGCTCGCCCTCGGGGCCCCGCCGGACGCGGTGCACCGGATGGAGCTCTCCGCGGCCTCGCTCTGTGCCGTCCAGTACTACCGGGACGGCAACGCCTCGCTGCGGCTGCTCAACGACACCGGCCACCTGCGCTGAGCACGCTTTCTGACGGGCCGTCCATAATCTTGTGACGGTCCGTCAGGTGTGTCTGTGGGCGAGGTGTGTGCGGGCGGTGCCGGGGAGATCCGGTCAGTGCACGTCGGTGACGATGACGTCCAGCTGCCAGGGCTTGCGGGCAGTGCCCCGGGCCGAGACCTCCACCCGGTAGCCGAGGCCGGTCAGCGCGTCCACCAGGTCCCCGGGGGAGGCGGGCTCGACGCCCTCGGCGAGCAGGTCGCGGACCAGCCGGCCCTTGGTCGCCTTGTTGAAGTGGCTCACCACGGTGCGCTTCAGCACCCCGTCCACCTCGCGCTCCTGCAGCACCCGCACCGTCGCCGTCCGGCCCGCCAGCTCACCGGCCGGCTTCCACGCCGCCGCGTACGCGGAACTGCGCAGGTCCAGCACCAGTCCGTCCGCGACCTCCGGCAGGACGCCGCCCAGCACGCCCCGCCAGTACGGGCCCAGCGCGCCCAACGGCGGCAGCTTCACCCCCATCGAGCAGCGGTACGGAGGGATCCGGTCGCTGATCCGGACCGCGCCCCACAGTCCGGAGAAGACCAGCAGCGAACGCTCCGCCAGCGCGTACGCCCGCTCGTCCAGCTTGGCCAGGCCGAGGTTGTCGAAGAGCACCCCGGTGTACACCTCGCCGGCCGGGAACGCGCCCGTGGTCGGCAGGGCCGCGTTCTTGCCGATCTCCCCACGCAGGCCCTTGCTCAGGCCCAGTACCTCGGCGGCCCGGTCCTCGTCCCCTCCGCACAGCTCCACCAGCGCGGACAGCACCGCCCGCCGCGCCCCGGTCAGCCCCGGCAGCGACAGCTCCGCCAGCTCCACCGGCGCTCCCGCCTCCGGCGCGGCCTTCCCCTCCGACGGCGGCAGCAGAACCAGCACGGCGACACCCCTCAACAATCTGTAGCACCAGGACGCGCCAACCCTAACGACCTCACCCCCCGACCCTCGAATCCCACCGGTGCCACCGAGTCCCACCGGCGACATCGAGTCCTACCGGCGACACCGAGTCCCGCCGCGGCCATCGAGTCCTACCGGCGACACCGAGTCCCGCCGCGGCCATCGAGTCCTACCGGCGACATCGAGTCCCGGAGGTGCGCGGGCAGCGCCGCCGGGTCACTCGCCGCCGGCCGCCACCACCGCCGCACCCGCGCCCAGCGCCACGCAGAGCGGCGCGTACACCCGCCGGTCCAGCCGGACGAAGCGGGTCGACCGGGCCGGGTGCCCGGCGGCGAACAGCGCCGGACCGCCGACCCCGCGCACCAGCAGCGCCCCCGCCACCCCGGCGGCGCCCGCCGCCCGCACCCAGCGCGGACCGCTCGCCGGCACCACCCCGCCGCGCGCACCCACCAGGTACGCGCCCGCGCCGAGCAGCCCCGCCACCCCCAGGCACATCCCGCCGGACGGCATCGCCTCCGGGCCGACCCCGACCACCGCGTCCGCGAACCGCGCCCGGTCCCGCCAGGGCCACGGCGAGTAAGCCCACACCGCGTGTAGGCCCCCGACCGCCGCCAGCGTCCCCGCCACCGCTGCCGCGGTCGCCCGAACCCGCCGGCCGCCCGGGCGAACCCCGGACGCTCCCGCCGCCACCTCCCGGCCGCACGATCCGCAGGCATGCCCGGCCCGTCCCCGACCCGCAGCCCGATCCGGGCCACCCGTCCCCACCGTCACGGCGCCACCTCCATGGCCAATCCCCCTACGCCACAACCGCATTAGCGGCGTTCCGACGCGCCATCCACGCTACTCCGCCTTACGCTGCGACCATGCCGCGCCGACACCTCAGCGTCCGAGCCGCCCAGACCGCCAGGATCAACACCGAACTCGCCGAGCTCCGAACCCGCTTGGAGATCCGCACCGACTGGCCACCCGAGGTGCTCGCCGAAGCCGATCGGGTGGCCTCGCTGCCCCGGCTGCCGGAGTTCGACGCCACCGACCTCGAACTGTTCACCCTCGACCCGCCGGACTCCCGCGACCTCGACCAGGCCATGCACCTGGCCAGGCGCAACGGCGGCTACCGGGTCCACTACGCGATCGCCGACGTCGCCGCCTACGTCGCCCCCGGCGGCGCCATCGACACCGAGTCCACCCGGCGGGTGCAGACCCTGTACTTCCCGGACGGAAACGTCCCGCTGCATCCCGCCCGGCTCTCCGAGGGCGCCGCCAGCCTGCTGCCCGGCGAACTGCGGCCCGCCCTGCTCTGGCAGCTCGACCTCGATGCCGACGGCGCGCTCGTCCTCGCCGACCTGCGCCGCGCCCGGGTCCGCTCCCGCCGCCGACTCGACTACGCCACCGTCCAGGGCCGGATCGACGCCGGCACCGCCGACGCGCAACTCGGCCTGCTCGCCGAGATCGGTCGGCTGCGGGAAGCCCAGGAGCAGGCCCGCGGCGGGATCAGCCTGCCGATCCCCGAACAGGAGGTCGAGGCTGCCGACGGCGGCTACCGCCTCGGCTACCGCGCACCCCGCCCCGCCGACGGCTGGAACGCCCAGGTCTCCCTGCTCACCGGCATGTCCGCCGCCGAACTGATGCTGGACGCCGGCATCGGCCTGCTCCGCACCCTGCCGCTCGCCCCCGAGTCCGCCTACGCCCGACTGCGCCGGGTCGCCGCGGCACTCGGCGTGGACTGGCCCGCGGAGCTGCCCTACCCGGCGCTGATCCGCTCCCTCGACCCGGCCCGCACCGCCGACGCGGCCTTCCTCAACGAGTGCACCGGACTGCTCCGCGGCGCCGGCTACCACGCCTTCGACTCCGCCCGCGGCATCGCCCCGCCCGCCGACCCCGGCCACGCCGCGCTCGCCGCCCCCTACACCCACTGCACCGCGCCGCTGCGCCGACTCGGCGACCGCTACGCGCTGGAGATCTGCCTCGCGGTGGCCGGCGGCACCGACGTCCCGGGCTGGGTCCGCGACGCCCTGCCGCGGGTGCCCGCGCTGATGGAGAGCGGCGACCGCCGAGCCCACGAGGTGGAGCGCGCCTGCGTGGACCTGGTGGAGACCGAGCTGCTCCGCGGTCGCGAGGGCGAGGACTTCGAGGCGGTGGTGATCGACGTCGACGAGCGCAAGCCCACCGTCGGCACCGTGCAACTGCGCGAGCCCGCCGTGGTCGCCAAGTGCGACGCCCCCGACCGCCTCCCGCTCGGCCGCCGCGTCCGGGTCCGCCTCACCCGCGCCGACCCGGACACCCGCACCGTCCGCTTCGCCCTCGCCCCGCTCGCGGCCGGATAGTGGGGCGGGTAGCGGATGGAAGAGGCCTCGAAACGTCCGGTGCGATGATCGGGTCATGAGTCGACCGAGTACCGCGCCGGACCGTCGCCGCAGGCTGTTGATCCTCGCGATCTGCTGCCTCAGCCTGTTCATCGTCGGTCTCGACAACACCGTGGTGAACATCGCGCTGCCCGCGATCCAGCACGACCTGGACGCCCCCGCCTCCGGGCTCCAGTGGGTGATCGACGCCTACACCTTGGTGCTCGCCTCGCTGCTGATGCTCTCCGGCTCGATCGCCGACCGGATCGGCCGCAAGCGGGTCTTCATGGCCGGACTGGTGCTCTTCGTCCTCGGCTCGCTGCTGTGCAGCCTCGCCCCCGGGCTGGGCTGGCTGATCGGATTCCGCGCGGTGCAGGCGGTCGGCGGTTCGATGCTCAACCCGGTGGCGATGTCGATCATCACCAACACCTTCACCGACCGCGCCGAACGGGCCCGGGCGATCGGCGTCTGGGGCGGTGTGGTCGGCATCAGCATGGCGCTCGGCCCGCTGATCGGCGGCTTCCTGGTGGACAGCGCCGGCTGGCCGTCGATCTTCCTGATCAACATTCCGGTCGGGCTGGCCGCCTTCGCCCTGACGTTCCGTTACATCCCGGAGTCCCGCGCGCCCCGGGCCCGCCGTTTCGACCCGGTCGGCCAACTGCTGATGGTGGTCATGCTCGGCTGCGGCACCGCCGCGATCATCGAAGGCCCCGGCCACGGCTGGACCTCCCCGGCGATCCTCACCCTCGGCGCGCTCGCCGTCGCCGCGCTGATCGCCTTCCCGCTCTGGGAACGGCGGGTCGCCGAGCCGCTGATCGACCCCCGCTTCTTCCACAGCGCGCCCTTCACCGGGGCCACCGTCACCGCCGTCTGCGCGTTCGCCGCACTCGGCGGCTTCCTCTTCCTCAACACCCTCTACCTGCAGAACGTCCGGCACTACAGCCCGGTCGAGGCCGGACTGTGGACCCTGCCGATGGCCGGACTCACCCTGCTCGCCGCGCCGCTCTCCGGCCGGATCGTCGGCAGCCGCGGCCCCCGCCTGCCGCTGCTCGTGGCCGGCGTCGCGATGGCCGCCAGCGGGGTGCTGCTCACCCGACTCACCGCCGACTCCTCAGCGCTCCTGCTGCTGCCCGCCTACGCGCTGTTCGGCCTGGGCTTCGGACTGGTGAACGCGCCGATCACCAACTCCGCGGTCTCCGGGATGCCGCTGGCCCAGGCCGGCGTGGCCGCCGCGGTGGCCTCCACCAGCCGACAGATCGGCCAGTCGCTGGGCGTCGCGGTGATCGGCACGGCGGTCACCAGCGCCGTCGTCTCGGCCGGCGGGTTCACTCAGGCCACCCACCTCGGCTGGTGGATCATCACCGGCCTCGGCCTGATCATCCTCACGCTCGGCCTGGTGACCACCACCCCCTGGGCGACCGCCACCGCCGCCCGCGTCGCGGCCCGCTTCGACCAGACCCCGGGTCCGGTACGGGAGGCCCCCGTCGAGCGGCTACGATGACCAGTACGGCGGACGAGCCGGCCGGGCGGTCGCGTCGGGTCCTTCACGGGCCCGCCGAGGAACGTCCGGGCTCCACAGAGCAGGGTGGTGGGTAACGCCCACCCGGGGTGACCCGCGGGACAGTGCCACAGAGAACAGACCGCCCCCGCCTCGGCGGAGGGTAAGGGTGAAACGGTGGTGTAAGAGACCACCAGCGACCGAGGTGACTCGGCCGGCTCGGTAAACCCCACTCGGAGCAAGGTCAAGATCGACGCCTTCGGGCGTCGTGCGCGGATGTTCGAGGGCTGCTCGCCCGAGTTCGCGGGTAGACCGCACGAGGCTGTCGGTAACGGCAGCCCTAGATGGATGGCCGCCGCCTTGGGCCGCGCAAGCAACCCAGGGGCCACAAAACCCGGCGTACAGGCCGACTCGTCCGCCGCCACCTGCGGCTTTATCCCGGAAAGGGCCTCTGACCTGCGTCGGAGGCCCTTTCCGATCTTTCACGCCCTTGCTGTCTTAGGCGGCAAAAAGTCCCTGGAAGGTCCCTCGGGCAGAGCGGAAAGTCCCTGAAAAATCCCTGGGATGATCTTGGTCTGGCGAAGGCGTTCGCTGGCCGTGGCCCATGGCACCTCAAGGTTCCCGTGGACATCGCCGGTCCTCCGGCCGTCTCAAGAGGTGATCGGTACGCGATTCGCGCGCACATGGCATGCTGAAGCCGTGATCAGAGAACCTGTCGAGGCCGTCATCCGCGAAGACGGGAGCGTCGAGCTTCCCATGGGGATCATCGTGGAGGCAGGCCTCTCGGTCGGTTCGCGGATCGTGGCCTTCAGTGACGGCGATGGCAGGATCGTCCTGCGACGAGAGGCCGATGCCGTCGACGACCTACTGAACGGTCGTCCTCTCTAATCGCTTCACCGCGGTGGCCTTCAGGCGCGCAGTGGTGACCGCCTCGATAACCTGTCGGGCGGCATCCTCTGCCGGGACGTGCTCCCAGAACCGGAGTACCGTCCAACCGGCCTGTTCGAGCAGCCGCACGGTTTCCGCGTCCCGGGCCTTGTTCCCTTCGATCTTCGGAGCCCAGAAGTCGCGGTTGGTCTTGGGTACGGTCCGATGCTCGGCACATCCGTGCCAGTAGCAGCCGTCCACGAAGACCGCCACCTTCGCCTTCGTGAACACGATGTCCGCAGTGCGACGGAGTGTCGGAACCGGCCGAATCGAAACCCGGTACCGGAGCCCCTCTCGGTGCAGGAGGGATCGGAGCCGCAGCTCGGGCTTCGTGTTCTTCCCCTTGTTCGCCTGCATGGACTTCCGGGTGCCAGGAGATGACGCCCACGAGCCCTCTGCAGCCGGCGCGCTCGAGAGCAGCCCGGACGATTCCGCCAACCGCCAACCTTCACGGAGGTTTTCGGCGCGAGTGCGGTGGTCTACCTCCCCGAGCGGGACGCGGCTCGAATGGCCGTCGACGGACCACTGGAGCACGGCCCTCACCCGCCCGGTGCGGCTGGATCCGCTCAGTACCACGGCTGCTGGCCGTAGTCGCCCTCCGCCGGCATCCACGAGCCGTCGCCCGGCGCCGCCGGCTGCACGGTCCTGTTCCCGCGATCGCTGTGCTCTATCGAGTCCCTGGCGAGGCCGCCACGAGCGGTCGGATACGGCCGTCTCCGACGATCTGCTCGTGCTCTTCACTGTCACTGGCCGTCCCTCGGCTGTCGAGAATGCGTTTCGATTCCGACGATACGGGTCGTTGGGTCTTGCTGTTGCTGCGCCGGAGGAGGCCCCGATACCCGAGGGCCAGCTGTGGCACGGCGTGGTCGCGCTCGTTGCGCGGTCTTCGGGAGGCTTTCAGAGCATTCACCGGCCCTGTGGAGTCCAAGCCGAACTCCGAGGGCTGCCCTGTGGTGGGAGATGGCCATCGGCTCCAGCAGGTACCTCGAAGTGGACGCCGGCCTCTGGACGACGGTCAAGCCGACTGGGCGGACGCGAGCGGATCCGACCCCGACCGACGTGCACGAAGGGCGGAACACCTCCCCTGACGAACCGTCACCAATCGCTACGTTCAGGAACGAAACGTTCGCCACTCCGCGAGCGAATGTGCCGCCGGTTCTTCGCCATCCCGGGGTTGCCGGTACCGTCTTCGCAGCAGAGAACTCGAAGGGGGGCCCGTGGCGTCGCAGGTGGTGTCGTACGAGCTGGATCCGGATACCGTGGTTCAGTTCGAGATCGAGCCGACGGATGAATACCAGCAGGTCGGTGCCGATCAGATCCTCGGCCGAGTCCAGGAGGCCGCGCGCCCGGCTATCGAGGCAGCGCGAGCCGTGCTGGACCAGGCCGTGAGGCTCGGTCCCTCGGAGGTCGAGGTTTCGTTCGGTATCAAGGTGAACGGGTCGGTCAACTGGGTAGTCGCCAAGGCCGCCACGGAGGCCAACTTCGGCGTAAAGCTCACATGGCGGCCCGGCACCGGCCGAGACGAGGCCGACGGTCAGGAATGAGCGCGGCATCCCCGGATGGTCGCCGACCGGCGGTGGACGGCTGGGTGGCAGCCGTCCACCGGTCCGAGCTGCACGATAAGCCGCTCGGCTCGGGATTTCTCATCGATGCCCATCGGGTGCTGACGTGCGCCCATGTGGTCTTCGCGCAGGATGAGCTGCGCAGTCCGTTGTGGGTGGCGTTCCCGAAGGCCGATGAGCTGATGCACCGGCGGATCAAGGTCGACCGGGTCGTGGCACCTGATCCGGCTGTCCGAAAGGTGAAGGACGTGGCCGTCCTGATCCTCGAGGAGGCGGTGTCAGAGGAGTTCGCTGCGCCGTTGCGCCGACCCAGGCCGGGTGAGCTCGTCGGCAGCTCGTGGTGGTCCTTCGGCTTCTCCGACGACCTTCTGGGCGACTCCTCGGATGGCCGCGTCGGTGAGTCGATCTCCTACGGTTGGGTTCGCTTGGACGCCGACCGTCGTCCCATCCGCCCCGGCGACAGCGGCGCCGCGCTCTGGTCGGCGGACCACCAGGCCGTCGTCGGGATGGTGGGTCAGGCCCGGCCGAACGGCGACGAGGCCCGCGCGCTAAGCATGTGGGCCATCGCCGATTACCTGCCGGACGAAAAGCTACAGCTGCTTACCGACTGGACCGTCGAGGACGCTGGCGAGGCCGCGCTGTCCGAGTGGGGCTGGACCCTGGCGGGAGATCCGGAAGCCGCCCGACACTGGCGCCCCCGTGCCCGCGGTGTGAGTAGGGATGCCGAGCGAGGCTTCCGGTTCCGTGGCCGTGTGGCAGCGCTTACTGCGATCGTCGACTGGATCACCCGCTCGGCGGGCGATCGCCGACAGGTCCTGGTGGTGACCGGTTCCCCCGGGGTCGGAAAATCCGCCGTGCTCGGCCGCATCGTCACCACCGCCGATCAGGCGATTGCGGCGACTCTACCGTCCGAGGACGACGCCGTTCGTGCGCCAGAGGGATCCGTGGCCTGTGCGGTTCACGCACGAGGCAAGACCGCTCTGGATGTGGCCTGCGAGATCGCCTCCGCTGCGTCCGCCGTGCTTCCGGGCGATGTGGAGGATCTGCCTCTCCTGATGAGGAACGCGCTTAGCGGACGGCCGCCGGGAACTTTCGCCGTCGTGGTGGACGCTCTCGACGAAGCCGCGACGCCCGAGGATGCGCGGGCGATCATGAGGTCCATTGCGATTCCCCTTGCGGAGACGTGTGCGGACCTCGGTGTGACGGTGGTGGTCGGCTGTCGACGTGTGGACGGAGTGGGAGGCCTCATCGCACCATTCGGCGGTGCCCTCGAAGTCCTGGACCTCGACAGCCCGAGGTTCTCCGCGCAAGAGGACCTGGTCGCCTACACGCTGGCGACTCTTCAACTACTCGGTGACGAGCGCTCGGACAATCCGTACAACGCACGAGTCGCAGCCGACGCGGTGGCCGAACGGATTGCCGTCATCGCGCAGGGAAACTTCCTGATCGCCGGACTGGTCGCGCGTTCCCACGGCATGCACGATCGTACGGCGATCGATCCCGCCTCGATCTCGTTCACACCGACCGTCGACGCCGCACTCCGGGACTACCTCGCCTTCCTGCCATCGCTGGACGGTATTCCGGCAGATGACGTTCTTACCGCGCTGGCCTACGCGGAGTCTCCTGGGATGACGCTCGGTCTCTGGTCCATCGCAGTAGGCGCTCTAACCGGTCATACCCCAGCCCCGGACGACCTTCGGGCGTTCGCCCGATCATCGGCGGCGAACTTCCTGATCGAGTCGAGCGATGTCGCCGCTCAAGCGAGTGCCTTCAGGCTATTTCACCAAGCGCTGAACGAAGCGCTCGTCGTCGGCCGGGCAGCCGAGCTGGCGATCGCCGATGAACGCTCGATCGCCATCGCCTTCCAGCGCGTCGGTAGCGACACCGGCTGGGAAGGTGCTCCCGACTACCTGTTGCGCGCACTGCCCGACCACGCCGCCCGGGGACGTGTCATCGACGACTTGCTCGAAGACCACTCCTATCCCCTCTACGCCGACCTTCGTCGGCTGGTGCCAGCCGCAAAGGCTTCGACCTCGGCGGCGGGACGTACCCGTAGCCGATTGCTGCGAATGACCCCGCAGGCACTCGACGCGGCGCCGGAGGACCGGGTAGCCCTCTTCAGCGTGACGGAGACACGCGAACACCTGGGCCACACGTATCGCGACGCCGGGCTTCGCGCGCCGTATCGCGGGGTCTGGGCCGCAGGGGCACCTCACCTGGAAGAGATCGTTCTCGAAGGCCACGGTGACTGGGTCAATGCCGTGTGCATGCTTCCGATGGAGGGCCGCGCCATTCTCGCCAGCGCCGCGAACGACGGTACCGTCCGTCTCTGGAACCTCGATACCGGAGACCAACTGCGGGTTCTCGAAGGCTACAACGGCTCGGCTCAGGCGTTGTGTTCCGTCTCGGTGGGGGGCCGGCCACTTCTCGCGACCGCCGGGAACGATTCTGTGGTTCGCCTCCAGGATCCCGAGTCCGGAGTGCTATTGCACGTCCTTGAAGGGCACACCGGAGCAGTCAGGGCCGTGCTCGCGGTCGAGACGTCCGGCCGGTCGCTTCTCGTTACCGCCGGGAACGACTCCACGGTTCGCGTGTGGGACCCGAGGTCGGGCGAGTCGGTGCACGTACTCGAAGGGCACGACGGTTGGGTCAACGCCGTGTGTGCCGTCTCGGTGGAGGGACGGACGCTTCTCGCGACCGCCGGGAACGACTCTGTGGTTCGTTTGTGGGATCCGGAGTCCGGTGCCGGTTACAGAGACCTAGAAGGACATGCGGGTGCGGTACTGGCGGTGTGTGCCGTCGAGGTGGGGGACCGGCCGCTTCTCGTCACCGCCGGTGACGACTCCACGGTTCGCGTGTGGGATCCGAAGTCGGGCGAGTCGGTGCACGTACTCGAAGGGCACGACGGTTGGGTCAACGCCGTGTGTGCCGTCTCGGTGGAGGGGCGGACGCTTCTCGTGACGGCTGGTGATGATTCCATGGTTCGCATGTGGGATCCGGAGGCCGGTGTGGCGTGCGGGGGGCTTGAGGGCCATACCGGTCGGGTGTTGGCGGTGTGTGCCGTCTCGGTGGGGGGTCAGCCGCTGATCGTGACGGCTGGTGATGATTCCATGGTTCGTGTGTGGGATCCGGAGGTCGGAGCGGTTTCCGGCGGACTTGGGGGCCCCACCGGCCGGGTGTCGGCGGTGTGTTCCGTCTCGGTGGGAGGCCGGCCGATGGTCGTGACCGCCGGACACGACGCTGGCGTTCAGTTGTGGGACCCGGAGTCCGGCGCCGTACGGCGAACCCTGGAAGGTCGTACCGGCCGGATTAGAGCCCTCTGCGCCCTGTCCACGAGTGATCGCAGTCTGCTCGTCACGGCCGGCGATCACACGATCCGTCTTCGGGATGCCGGTACCGGTGAGATTCTGCATAGCTTTGAAGGGCACCCGGACGGAATCAATGCAGTATGCGAGGTCCCGATCGGTGATCGGACTCTGCTCGCCACTGCTGGCGACGACCGAACCGTTCGTCTGTGGGACCCCGAGGCCGTCGAGTCCTCGCGGACCTTCGACAGCGAAACCGGGTCGTTCAATGCGGTATGCGCACTCTCGACGGGTGGTCGCACCCTGCTCGCGGCTGCAGGCGAGCGCCTCGCCGCGGTCGGCGGCGGGACGGTGATTCGTCTTTGGGACCTGGACTCCGGCAGCATGCGGTGGACCTTCGAAGGCCACACCAAGGCGGTTAACGCCGTGTGTGCCGTGCCGCTGGGCGATCGCACTTTGCTCGCTTCCGCCGGTGACGATCGCACGGTTCGTCTGTGGGACCCCGAGACCGGCGAAGTGGTTTCCGTTCACGAGGGCCACACAAGCCGGGTCACGGCTGTCCGGGCGGTCGTGACGGGTGATCGGACTCTTCTGGTGACCGCGGGAAACGACCACACGGTCCGGCTCTGGGATCCCTTCGTCTCGCACGCGGTGCGGGTCATTCCCGTTCGTTCCCCGGCGCTTTCCATCGAGGAGGTCGACGGGCTGGTCGTAATCGGCCTGAACGACGGGGTGATGGCTCTGGCCGTCACCCCGGAAGCGGTATCGCTGATGAATACTCCACGGTCCTCTGGCTTGCACTCCGCCGTGGGTCGGAATACGCGCGGTCTAGCCGCTGGAGCCGAGAGGCGCAGCCTGTGAAGAACGCTAGCGTGTTTTTGCGGTGCGGTAAGAGCGCGACGGCGCGGACTTCGAATAATATTGGCTCTATCGAACGAGATCGGGGAACGGTCGACTGCTATGACCGATGAATTCGACGGAATGTACGACACGTTCAAGGCGCTTCTTGACACGTTCACTCCGGCAGACTCGATTAAGCGGCTGGAGCAGTTCGGTATCGGCCCCGATGTTATCCAGCAAATCCGAGACCGGCACGAACGGGAGGCGATTCGTGTCAGAGAGCTCGAGGAACCCCATGTCGTAGAGGACGGGGCTCGCGAAACCTGGTACACGGGCTCGCAGCCCAAGGACAAGTGTTGGCCGGCGATCGAGGCCCTGCTTCGTAAGGACGGATGGCCGGAGCCAGCGGTCAAGAGTCTCGATGACTCCTCTTACCGCATCGTGTCGTTGCTCAACCATCCGCGGGAGAGGGCCTTTTCCACACGCGGTCTTGTCGTCGGTTACGTGCAGTCCGGCAAGACGACCAATTTCACGTCGGTCGTGGCGAAGGCTGCAGACCGTGGCTACAAGCTGTTCATCGTCCTCGCGGGCGTCCACAACGGCCTTCGTCGCCAGACCCAGGCGCGACTGATTCAGCAGCTCGTGGAGCCGAATCCAACCTTGTGGTCCCAGCTAACGGGGCCCGACAAGGACTTCACTCCGCAGGAGAACCCGGCCTCGTATTTCGGCAAGAGCAACAAGACGCATGTGCTGTGCGTTGTGAAGAAGAACGCCACGGTGCTGCGCAAGCTCGCTCGTTGGCTCGATCAGGCGTCGGAGTACCTGCAGGACTGCCCGGCGCTGATCATCGATGACGAGGCTGATCAGGCGACCGTGGCGACGAAGTCGATCAACCCGCTGATCTTGAGCATCATGGAGAGTCTGCCGAAGTGTGCATACCTCGGCTACACCGCGTCTCCGTTCGCCAACCTGCTGATCGATCCGAGCGCCGAAGATCTTTACCCGAAGGACTTCGTGGTCAACCTTCCGAAGCCAATCGGTCATTTCGGCACGGAGGTTCTGTTCGGGCGCTATGCGCTCGACGGTGAGGATCCGGAACAGGTCGACGACGGGCACGACATGATTCGGTCGATCCCCGACGAAGACGTGCCGTACGTGCGTCCCGCCACGAAGGCGGACGTCGACGGCTTCGAGCCGGTTATCACCGACACCCTTCGTGAGGCCGTCGAATACTTCTGGCTGGCCACGGCCGCTCGACGCGTGCGCGACAGGGGGAATCCGCATAACACGATGTTGATCCACACCAGCGTCAACACGGCGGTACACAACAGCTTCGAGCGGCCACTCGAGCGACTGCGCGATCGGTCTGCGGAGGCCCTGGCGAATCCCGAGTTCGTCGCTCGGCTGCGCGGGCTGTGGGACCGAGAGACCGCCCGCGTCGCAGCCGAGGAGTTTCACGAGACGAAGGTGGAATTCGACCGACTTCTTCCGGAACTCCCGGGCGTCCTCGCGAGCTGCCGGATCATCATGGACAACTCCAGCAGTGAAGCTCGACTGGACTATGAGAACGGTCCGGTCGTGGCGATCGCAGTGGGCGGTAACACCCTTTCCAGGGGACTGACCCTCGAAGGCCTGTCGGTCAGCTACTTCGTCCGCTCGGTGTCGGCGTACGACACGCTCCTGCAGATGGGACGCTGGTTCGGGTTCCGAAACGGATACGCGGACCTCCCGCGGATCTGGATGACCGACGAGCTCGCCGGATGGTTCCGCCACATCGCCACCGTCGAGACCGAGATGCGTCGAGATATCGACGTCTACATGACCGAGGCCGAGACGCCGCTTACCTTCGCCGTGCGTCTTCGTACGCATCCGGCGATGCGTGTCACCGCGGCCGCCAAGATGCGGGGCGCCGTCATGGCCGCCTCCTCTTACGGCGGGAAGCGCGTTCAGACCCATTACTTTCACACCAACGCCGAATGGCTGAGGGGCAATCTCGATGCCGCCCGGACGCTCGTGACCGCGGCCAAGACACACTCGGTGCGGATGGAGGAACGCCCTGAGGACGGTCGCTACATCTTTCGCGACGTGCCGCACGAGCTCGTGACCGACTTCCTGGCGTCGTATCAGTTCCACGAGAAGTCCCAAGAGAACGACGGCGACCTGATCACGGGTTACATCAAGAAGCGAGTCCGTACGGCCGGCTCGCTGGGCAGGTGGAATATCGCGATCGTCGGCCACCCCGGCGGTACCGAAGACAAGCCTCTGACCTTCGCCGAAGGCGTAACGGTCGGCCGGATCAGCCGCGCCCGCGTCACCACCACCAGCCCCACGCCGGACTTCGCCGACATCAAGACGCTGATGAGCCGCCGCGACGCCGCCGTCGACCTGGGGGGCGACACGGCCAAGCTCGCGGAGCAGGAGATCAAGGCCGAGCGGATGCGTCAGTTCCCCGACCACGGCCTGCTGGTCCTCTACCCGATCGACAAGGTCTCGACGCCCGACCCGTCCAAGCAGCAGCGGCGTGAGCCGTTGAACGCAGAAGAACACGTCATCGGCGTCGGCCTGGTTTTCCCCGAGCCGAGGGGCTTGGACAGCACCGTGGAGAAGTACATCTCGGCCGACCTCTCCGGGATCCAGATCGAAGACGAGGACTACAGCTTCCTCGACGGTGAAGGCGCATGACCGACAGCGCGCTCCGGAAGGTCGTCGAACAGCACTGGACCGCTCTCGAGGCCGAACAAGCCAGTGGTGAAAGGCACCTGCGAGTCTCCCAGCTGCCCGTGAACACAGACAGCGGGCCCTTGGCGGTGGGTGTCGATCATGACGGTCACCGCCACCTCCTCGTGCCGATCCATTCGCATCAGAAGGTCCGGACGGGCTTGGACGGCCCAGTTCTCCGGCTGCGCAAGCGACCGTTGGAGGACAAAGAGATCTATCAGACGTACGCCGATCTCGGATGTCTGAGAGGTGACCTCAACGATCTGTTCACGGAACTGTGCGTGGAGGTTCTGGTCGTAGCCGAGAGCATGCCCGAAACCCCGGTCAAGGCCCTATACCGCGTCCTCGACCGGTGGCGGGCGCTGTTCCGTACAGAGAACAAGCCGCTGGGGCCAGAGCAACTCGCCGGTTTGTTCGGAGAGTTGATCCTACTGAATCGGCTTCTAGACCAGGACCCGAGCGCTCACCGGCTCTGGCGCGGTCCGCATGGTCACAGTCACGATTTCTCGACGGCGACCACCGCCGTCGAGGTGAAGGCCACCACGGTGGGTGAGGGACGTAGACCGCGGATCCATGGGCTCGACCAATTGGAACCACCGGCAGACGGTCTCCTCTGCCTGGCCTGGTTCCGCCTCCAGCGAACCACCGCAGACGGCCTGGGCACCGGATTCATCGAGTCGATCGAACGGGCACTGCGGCTCTGCGACGACGAGAGCTCGCTACTCGAACTGCTCGCTTCGGCCGGCTTCCACCCCTCCGACAGCGATTACTACCGGGATGTGCGCTTCGTGATCACCGAGGAGGCGTGGTATCGAGTCGATGCTGAATTCCCCGGACTGACGAGCCAAGCCCTCGCGGCGGCAGGCGTGCCGGTGACGATCCTGGAGGTCGAGTACACGATCGACCTGTCCGGAGAACATCCCGTGCCGCTGACGCACGAGACCGTGTCCGAGGTGATCAACACTATGATCCAGGAGTCCGTGTGACGGATCCCCGCTGGTTGTCCCAGCCGTTCCCTCCGGAAGGCGCAAGTGCGGCCGAAGGCATCCGTAACCAGCTCGGACGCCCCGAACTCGACCTTCTCACCATCTTGGTGCGTGAGTCCGCACAGAACAGTTGGGACGCGCGCCTGGAGGGCTCCCCCGAACCGGTCGACTATCGAATCGACCTGGGGACGGTCGGCCCCGCACACGTACGCGAGTGGCGTGAGCTGCTTCTGGGCGGGGCACCGATGAGCGCCCATCTCCCGCTGCGGGAGTCGCTGATGCGTGGCGTGGTTCGAGTGGTGGCGATCTCCGACCGGGGCACCCGAGGTCTCGGTGGACCCACCAGAGCCGATGACGCGATCGGCGACGACCGAGACTTCGTCTCGTTCATCCGCAACATCGGCGAACCGCGTAATACAGCGCTCGGTGGCGGCACTTACGGTTTCGGCAAGGGCATCTTCTACCTGCTTTCCAGATGCGGCACGATCCTGGTACACACACGCTGCCGGACCGACGAGGGCGGGTACGAGACCAGGCTCATCGGTTGTGCCCTGTGGAAGAGCTACGTCGCCTCCGGGCCTAACGGCGAACGTCGGTACACCGGTAGGCACTGGTGGGGCGATGCCTCGGGCCCGGTCGTCGAACCCCTCGTGGGAGCCGAAGCCGAGGCCACGGCCCGACGTCTCGGTCTCAAGCCGTTCGGTCCCGCCGAGACGGGCACCACCATCGTGGTCGTAGACCCTTCCCTTGAGGACCTCGAGCCCGCGGCCGCGGCAGAGTACCTCGCCGAGACCGTGACCTGGCATCTGTGGCCGAAGATGATCGCTACCGGTACCGGACAGTCCGCGATGCGCTTCACCGTCGGTTGCGACGGCAGGGATCATCCGGTCCCCGACCCGCGGCAGACCCGCCCCCTCGACATGTTCGTCGCCGCTTACGAGGCCATGCTCGGCCCGAACGGCAAAGACATCGAGTGCCGCAAACCCAAGAAGCACCTCGGCAGGCTCGGCCTGGTCACACGGATCATCCCGCCCCTGGAACCCAGCAGCGCCTCTCGCCTGCTCGGGATGGAAGACCTCGTCCATCACGTCTGCCTCATGCGGCCCGCCGAATTGGTCGTCACCTACCACCCCGGACCCAAGCCGCCGAGCGTGAACCAGGGCTACGCCGGGGTGTTCCGGGGAGACCCGGACATGGACGACGCGTACGCGCGGGCCGAACCACCGACGCACGACGCCTGGCACCCTCAGTCACTGGACTACCCCGATAGCACCTTCGTCCGAACGACGTTCCGGCGCATTCAGGAACAGATCGACGGGCTACTCGCACTCGGAGGGACCGCCCGCCCCGGTGCTGCCAAGGTGGCACTGGGAGCGGCCAGCTCACTCTTCGCAGGGCTCGTAGGAGGCGCTTGGGGAATCGGCGGCGCAACGGACTACCGCAGACCCGGTAGCACGGCGACTCCCTCTTCGCGCGTCGCGGAGGTCGCCGAGCACGAGCTCCTCGAACCGGTCGACTCAGGCCGCCCCCGGGTGAGTACCGGCTTCACCACTACTCACCCGGCTTCAGGGGAGTCCGGCTCGGGAAGCGATAATGCCAATGCGGGTGCCGCGCACGGCCACGGAGTAGCCGCTCCGGGGGGTGGGTCCATTCGCCGTCGCCCCCGCGTGCAGTATCTCGGCGATCCCTACTACGAGGACGGTTCCGACACCACCGTCCTCGTGCAGGAGTTCATATTGCCCGTACCAGGGCGCCAGCGTGTTCGCGTCGACCTGGCGGTCACTTTGCCGGGCAGCGGCGGCCGAGAGTCGGACCCGCCCCTGGATGCGCAGATGCCCGAGCTCGTCGGCTGGCAGGACGCTACGGGACGCCTCCACACCGACCCGTCGTTCGAAATCGACGGAAGTGACGTCGTGTGGCGAGCCGTGGTCCGTCCCGCTCCGGACACCATGACGGAAATCGACATCAAGGTCGAGGCGGTGAAGGCCCAGTGAGCCGTCGGGCACTCCCGTATCGAATCCCGTCCGAAGACGTCGTCCAGGTCGACCCCTGGGACCTGATCACCGACGACGGCCACATCCCTATGCCCGAGGCCCTGCCCGACTGGGACTACCAGATGGATCTGCACCTGCGTAGAACCGTCCGGATCGACCAGGACCGAGCACGCTCCCAGGCAGGACTCCCGCCCGAAGCCGTGCTCATGCTCGCCGTCGTTTGGACGGCCACCGGCTCCAACCTCAGTGGCCCCGCCCAGCACGTCCGCCTTACGGGCAGCGGGTCGGCCGCCGTCTCGCTCGACGTCCGGCTTCGAGGGTCCGATCTGGGTGGACTCCTCTTCGTGGATACCGCCCTTCTACTCGCTGAACACCGAAGTGACGGCCGGCCGTCCTCGCCGCGCCGCGCCGGATCGGTCCTGTGGAGTGACCGTTCGGCCCTACGGCTTCAGGGCGACGCACCGCAATTCCCGATGGCAGTGATCGACTTCGGGCGGACCTCCTTTCCAGACGGTGCGGCCTGGCATTTGCAGATCAGCGGCAACCTGGAGAGCGCGACCATGGGCTCGCTGCTTCTGCTGGTCAACGAGCGGAATACGGCGGTGGCCACGGCCTTCGAGAACGCGGGCAAGCCGCGAGACATCGACAGGATCGTACTTTCCGCGGTGTACGCGGACACCGCACGGACCATGATCGAACATGCGCTGTCACTCGACGAGTTCGTCGATGGCGCCGAGTTCCCAGCCGAGTCGCTCGGGGAGACCTTGACGGCGCTGTTCGACCAGCTGTTTCCCGGTCGCTCGATCAGTGACATGAGGTTGCGCCGACACCAGTCACCGAGCCTATTCGCCTCGGAAATGCAGGAAGCCGTGAAGATCTTCGAGGTGTCGCGATGAGCAATCTCTACCCCCGTCTGCTCTCCGACCAGGCTCGACGCCTGTTCGACGAATACCGCCAACTCCCGCTTGCCCAACTCACGAAGCAGGTGGCCACTTCCCACGACTCCGCGGTCTACGTCGCGACCGGGGGCGACCGGATTTCCGATGCCCAACTCAACCGGCTGCGCGGCCTGGTGCTGGACCTCGCCGCAGATGCCGGCTTTCCAGAGCCGGCCGGTCGCGCGCGGAACGCCGAGTTCGACATCCGACTCGCGGCGCTGTTGCACTCGGAGATGGGGCTGGTCCCCGCCGAGGCCGCCGCACGGGACGTGTGGGCGTTCCTGGCCTTGGTCCTGCTGCCGGACGTGGCCTACTGGCGCTACCCCGAACCGCCCAGAGACCGCATACTCGGCACTGATCTCACTCGTCATGTCTTCGGCCGTCTGTGGTGGCGGGCCCAACTCGTCCATTCGTCGGGCGACACGGAGCCCTACGGCGCGCTCGGAATCCTCGGCGAGGCCGCCTTCGACCAGATCTATGCCCGTCGAGCGGCGCTCGGCGGAAGCCCGCACACGGTCAAGGCCATCCTGCGGGTTTGGAACGGACTCGACCTGCGGGGTCTGAACGAACGCGACACTCTGCGTGACTTTCTCAAGAGAATGCTGCGACTCGCTCCGTTCGTCCTCTTCGACGGAATCGAGGAGCAGGCGCTTGATGAGGAACTTCGAGCCGTCGCGCATGAATCGGTGACCGCGCTGCTACGAGCGTCCTCCCCGGAATCCCCATCGTCGGGAGCATCGGATCAGGTGCCCGCGCCCGTCTCGGAGCGCACACAGTCCAAAGCCCGGCCAGCGAGTGATGCTCACCGCGAAGTGTCGTCACGGCTCACCTCGCTGGAGATCTGCGCCGGGTCCGGAGCCCAGGCACTCGGTCTCGAGCGCGCGGGCTTCGAACCGATCCTCCTGCTCGACCGCAACCCCAAGGCGTGCGCGACCATCTCTCTCAACCGCCCCCACTGGGACGTGCGCTGCAGCGAGATCGGGGACTTCGACCCTCTGCAGCACCCAGAAGCGCTAGAGGTAGACCTGCTCAGCGGTGGCCTGCCTCGAATCAAGTCGGCGGCCGCGGTGCGGAGGGCCGACGACGAGGAACCACGCAAGGTGCTCGAGGCCGCTCTGCGACTGGTGACCCTCGTCCGACCCAAGGTGGTTCTCATTGAGAACCTCGCCGATCTCGTCGCAAGTCCGGATTTCTCCGCCGACCGTGCTTGGATCGAAGCCGAGCTGGCGCAAGCCAGCTACCACTCGAACTGGGCAGTGCTCGACGCCGCCGACTTCGGTGTGCCCCAGCACCGGAAGAGCGGATTTCTCGTCGCTCTCCTCGAGCCTTTCAGCTCCGGCTTCTTCTGGCCGGAGCCCATCGGCAGGCCCGCGCCGACCGTTGGTGAGGTACTCGGTGCTTCCATGGCCAGCCACGGCTGGCCCGGTGCCGATACCTGGTCCGCCCGAGCGGATCGCGTGGCGCCCGCGCTCGTAGGCGGCTCGGAGAACCGAGGCGGGGCAGACCTCGGCCCCACCGGAAGCAAGCGAGCTTGGGCCGGCTTGGGGGTCGACGGCAACAGCCTGGCAGATGATCCCCCAGGCGCCGACTTCCCGGTGGACGGCCACCCCAAGCTCACGGTGAGGCAGGCGGCGAGGATCCAGGCGATCCCCGACGATTGGCAGCTCGCTGGCGGAAAGACCGCCGAGTACAGGCAGGTCGGCCATGCTCTGCCACCGCCGGTCGCCGAGGCCGTGGGCCGCGCGATCGCCTGCGCGCTCGAGGCCGCCGAGCGAGTATAGGCGGCGTCACCCGGTCATCCGGTTCGAAGAACCGATCCGGCCGGCTAGCATAGGGGCGACCTGTGTCCGCGACGCGGGAGAGTGGGCATGGACCGCAGCTCTCCCACACCTCCCGAACCGCAAGGAAACCGCGTGCCTGCGCCCTTCAAGATCATCGACCTGTTCGCCGGCCCGGGAGGGCTGGATGTGGCAGCGCAGGCGCTCGGCGTTCCGGTGGTCGCCGGTATCGAATGGGACGACGACGCATGTGCTACACGCACGGCAGCCGGGCTCCCGACAAGGAACCGGGATGTGCGCGAGTTCAAGCCGAGCGATTTCAAAGACGCCAACGTGCTGGCCGGCGGGCCCCCGTGTCAGACCTTCACCGTCGCCGGGAACGGTGAGGGAAGGGCCGCACTCGATCAGGTTCTCGAGTTCGCGAATCGTTATGCCGCCGTCCAGCCGGGGCGCCACGACGAGGAGTTCGCGGCGATTCGCGACGACCTCAAGCAGCTCAGCGACGAACGTACCGGCCTGGTCCTGGAACCGCTGCGATGGGCACTTGAGGCACTCATCGACGGACGGCCTTATCAGGCGATCGTCCTAGAACAGGTTCGTGCGGTACTCCCGGTCTGGCAGGCGTTCGGGGAGATCCTCAAGAGCAAGGGCTACGCGGTAGCCGAGCCGGAGATCCTCCACACTGAGGAATTCGGGGTTCCCCAGACTCGCCGTCGTGCCATTCTGATCGCTCGCTGGGCGGGGGATGGCGCTCAAATCGAGGGGGCGCCAGAGATTCCCGAGCCTTCTCACCGGCGTTACAGGAAGGGGGTCAGCCGGAACTCGGGGAATTCATCCCGCCTGCCCTGGGTGACAATGGGGGAGGCGCTCGGGCGAACGGACTGCTTCGAGGTGGTCTCCAACTACGGAACCGGCGGTAACCCGAAGGCGCGAGGGCGACGCCGGTACGACGAGCCTTCCGCCACCGTGACCGGCAAGGGTTCACGCAACAAGCTCGACTGGCGTGGCCGGGAACTCGGAGTGTTCTCGCTCGCCGAGTTGGGTGTACTCCAAACGTTCCCCCGGGACTATCCGTGGCGACGCGAAAACGGCGACGACGTCAATGCCCCCGGTGCACGCAGCGTCATCGCCCAGCAGATCGGCAACGCCGTGCCACCACGGCTGGGCATGCACGTCCTCGCCTCCGCGCTCGGTTTCAAGCGCGAAGATCTCGAAGCCGCGATCAAGCTGCAGTACGACTACTGAGCCGGAATCCACCGGTGATCGGGCGGGTTTGGCCCGGCGAAGAGAGGTATCTGCTGAGCTGGGAAGACGGGAGTTCTCACGCTTTCGTCGGCCCGACCAGCAAGGCACCTCTGAATCGGATGGCGGTCAGCCGAGCGCGGCTGGGCGCTGGCCCGGGATGGTCCGGTCGCGTTGAAGGTCCAACAGTTCCCGGAAGAGGCCGTCCTTCTGCCCAGCCAGCTCTTCCCACGTGCCCGTTTGCGCGATCCGGCCCTGGTCCATGACGATCACCCGGTCCGCGACCTTGGCGTTGCTGATGTTGTGCGTGACCAGCACGGTGATCCGCTCCGGTGCGAGTGGTCGCAGGGCGTGCAGGATCTTGTGCTCGCTTCGGGGGTCGAGGTCGCTGGTCGGCTCGTCCAGGATTAGCAGGCCGGGGTTGAGGGTGGTGCGGTAGAGGGCGCGGGCGACGGCGGCGCGCTGCCAGCCTCCGCCGGACAGTTCGGCGCCGCCGAGCCAGCCCTGCGCGAGGAGGGTTCGCCAGCCGGAGCGAAGCCGGGCCACGATCTCGTCGAAGCCGGTCTTCGCCGCTGCCTTCTCGATCTCGCCCATCAGGTCGTCGGTGGTGTGCCCCAGGTGGACGTTCTCGGCGGCGGAGAGCGGCCAGCGGGCGAACTCCTGTGGGATACGGGCGACGCGCTGCCACATGCCGTCGGCGTCCAGTTCCCCGACCGGGACGCCGTCCCAGGTGATCTGCCCGTGCTGGGGCAGGAGCAGCCCGGCGAGTAGTTTGAGCAGGGTGGTCTTGCCGCTGCCGTTCTGGCCGATGATCGCGACCACCTGGCCGCGGTGCAGGGTGAGGCTGACCCCCTTGAGGGCTGGTTCCTGCTGGTCGCCGGGATAGTGGTGGGTGAGATCCTTGACCTCGACCACCGCGGGCGCGGCGGGGATGATGTCGCCGCGCTGGATGCGGTATCCGCCAGCCTCGTCAAGGAACTCGAAGAAGTCGTCCAGGTACAGGCCCATGCGGTAGAGGCGGGCGCCGTTGCCGACCATGCCCTGGATGCCGCCGGTGGCGGTGCGGATCGCGAAGACGGCGCTTCCGGCGGCGGCGAGGGCGATCCGGCCCGAGGCGAAAAGGTACAGCAGCGATCCCCAGATCAGTGCGCTCCCGACTCCGGTGCCGACGGCGGCCCACAGGGAGACCCAGGCGGCGTCCCGGGTGGCCTGGTCGGTGGCGGCGGCGATCCGCTGCTCGACCTGCCGGTACTTGCGCATCATGAACGGGGTGATCTGGTCGGAACGGACCTGGTCGGCCCGGCCCTTGTCGATCAGGAACCAGCGGTAGATCCGCAGCGCCTGTCGTTCCTCGCTGGTGGTCACCGCGGCGAGGTAGTGGATGCGGGCCGTGCGCACCGCGGCGATCCCGGTGGGTACGGACCCGAGTAGCAGGAACGGGACGATCCGCCAGTCCAGCGAAGCGAGCACCCCGGCCGCCGCGATGAGGGAGATGGTCGAGGCGATGACGTCCTGAGCGCTGGACAACAAGTCCGGCGTAGTCGCAGCCCCGCGGTCGGCGGCCTCCCACTTCTCCGTGTAGGCGGGTTCGTCGTAGGCGCGCAGCTCGGCCGCGCACCCGGCGGCGATCAGCGCGAGATCGGCCTCGCGGTTCATCCGAGGCGACACCCGGCCCGACAGCGCCACTACCGCGATGCCCAGGATGGCGCGCAGCCCCGCGGCGACCAGCAGCGGGATCAGCGACGGGACCGCGGCGCGCAGGTGGTCGGTGACGGAGCCGGGCTGGAACAGCGCCCTGATGGTGCCGGTCGTCGCGTAGAGGGCGACGGCGCCGGCCACGCCGGACAGTGCCTGGCATACGAGCAGCAGCACCGTGGAAGTGCGGTCGGTGGCCCACGCCAGTGCCATCGCCCGGCGCACGAGTTGTGGCAGCCGGCGCAGCATCGCCACGGTGGAGATCGAGGTGCCGACCTTGAGCCGGTTGTCCCCGTAGTACCGCGACCGCAACTCTTCGTCGTGCTCCTCTACTGCCTGATCGTCCGTCGCCTGGGCAGGGAGGGCTGGTGCGTCCTCGGGGTCCTGGGCGGTCTTGACGCTGGGTTCGGTCACGGCGCTCCCATGAGTGGCTGGTGGCGAGAGGGACGGGCATTGTTTCGACCGGGTCGGAGCAGCGCTCCGCCCGCCGGCGCGCACTGTGCGGGTTCTGCAGTGCTGCTACGAAGACCAGGGATGGAGGCGCCTACGCTGGTCGGTCGGGCGGCGGGAAGGGCAGCCCGGTCGCGTCCAGACGGGTCAGCTCCCGGTGCACTTCGCCGTCCGGGCCGGTAGACGGCGCGATAGAGGAACGCGGCGTCGCCGCTCGCCGGGACGGCAACGCCTTCTTCGACGACGGTGCTCGCGCTGGCGACCGCGCGCAATCGCTGGTCGAGATCCGTGTCGGCGACCGGCGGCTCGGGCAGCCAGCGATGGCGTTGGCCACGCTCACACCTCCTCCATGTCCCGCAGCGTGGCCGCGTCCCAGCCGAACGTGGAGAACGCGGGCCCGCCGCGCAGGTGCGCCTCGACCGCCCGGCGGGAGGTCGGGAACATCGGGGCGGGCAGCCGCGCGGCGGGCGACCAGCGCACATCCAGGTGCTTGTCCGGCTCCATGTTGGCGAGCGTGCCGCTGAACTCGGTGACGGCGAATGCAAACAGGACGAACCCGCCCTTGCCGTCCCAGCCCTGCCTGGCCTGCAGGGTGTGGACCAGTCGAAGGTTCTCAGGTGCGGCGATCAAACCGCACTCCTCGTACAGCTCGCGGGCGGCCGCGAGGTGGATCTCCTCGCCCGGGTCGACCTTCCCTCCGGGGATCGTCCAGGCCAGCTGGGGTGTCCAACTGTGCTGGGCATAGTGGACGGTGGCGATCTGGTCGCTCGCCAGGTCGTGGGCGATGACGCAGGCCGACAGCCTGCTCGTCTCGTGCACCGAGTACTCCAAGTCCTAGGGGGGAGGGAACGTGATTGGCGGTTCTACGTCCCAGGCAGCGGGGAGGTCGAGCGCAGCGCCACGAAAGACGTCGACCGGTCCTCCTCGTTGACGTCTGGGCGGCGATCAGTCGGCGGGGCGGCGGAGCTGGTCGAGCATCGTGAGGCCGTATCGGTGGATCTCATCGTCGCGGTGCTTGGCTGCCCAGCGCAGCGCGGACGGGCAGTCGATCGCCGCGTACGCCCGGCACGCGGCCTGTTCGGCTTCGGTGAGGGTGCGGCCGTAGCCGTCGAAGAACGCCTCGCGCAGCACCGGCCGGTGGGCGGTGATCTGGTAGACGATCCGCATCAGGTCGCGACGGACCGCTTCCTCGACCTGGCTGCGCTCGAAGTCGATCAGCCGAACCAACATTCCGTCGCCGCTGGCGGTGTCAACGATCCAGTTCCGCGGGCTGAAGTCTCCATGACACACCACCAGCGGCAGCACGGGCGGCGGCACGGCCAGCGCCGCGTCCAGCACCGCCAGGTCCTCGCCCCCAAGGCCGACCTCGCGCGCCACGTTCAGGGCTCGCTCGCGCTCCTGTGGCCACGGCATACCCCGCTCGTCGCCGGGGCCGACCACATCGGGCAGCGGCTGGTCGTGCAGCCTGCGCAGCAGCTCGCCCGCCTGCCGGTAAGTCTCCGTTCGCTGCCGCGCGGTGAGCGAGGTGTGCCGCAGCGCGGTGCCGTCGACCGCCCCGGTGACGACGAGCAGCGCGTCGGCGTCGTGAGCGTGGAGAGCAGCGACGCGTCCGGGCGGCAGGACAGCGGTGGCGTGCTGATAGGCGTGGACCTCGCGCCGGTAGGACAGCTCCTTGCTGTGCCGCTTGGCGAACCACCGCCCGCCGACCTGGTCGGCGACCTCCCACAGGTAGGGGGCGCCGTGGCGGGTGTGCCCGTGGACAGCGAGTAGCCGGACGTCACCGAGGGCCTCCGTGAGGAGGCGGGTGACGTCGCTGGGCAACGTCTGGTCGTGGATCACGACGGCCAGCCGACGACGGACATGGTCTGCCCGGCCGTGATCTGAGCGAGGGCGAGAGCCGTGTACTCCACGATCGGCTCCGGCAGCTTCTCGATGGGGAACCAGGCCAGCGCGGTGCACTTGCCGGGTTCGCGGTTGGTGACTTCTCCCGTGAAGGTGCGGGGTGCGAAGAACATCTGCATCCGTCCGGCCCCGTCGTCGGCGTCGAGGTGGTGCAAGGTGTGGACGAGCTCGAGGTCCTCCTCGCGGATCTGGATGCCGAGTTCCTCCTCGGCCTCGCGGGCCATGCCGCGCAGGACGGACTCCCCCTCCTCCAAGTGGCCTGCGGGTACGTGCCAGTGCCCTTCGGCGAAGGAGGTGCCAGCGCGCTGCCCGAGCAGCACCCGGCCGTCCTCGATCAGGACCAGGTGCACTCCCACAACCATCGTGTGCGGCACGGGACTTCTCCTCCGTATATGACGGACAGCGGACTCGGGTATCGGCCCAGGCCGGTTCAGGGCACGGCGAAGCAGCGGTTCGGCCATGAGTACGGTCCTCGCACGTGAGTGCGTTGGCAGGTGTCCCACCGTAGGCGGCGCGCCGGGGCCGCATCGGCGTGTCGCGCCGGATGCCACACGATCCGGTGAACAGCTCCAACTGCCTTTACTGAGAGTGTCGTTGCCAGCAGCAGTGAACACCCTCTCAGAGGGTCCTGACAGCGGGGGCCGGACCGGCCTGGCGGTCGTGTTCACGCCGTCTCCAGGGCGGTGATCTGCTCGCGGATGCGTCCGCGCCGCGGCTGCTGCCGGCTGCCGCAGCCGGGTGAGGAAGCGGTGTCGTCCGGTTTCTGTGTCACTGGCGCTTGTAGAGAAGAGCTGGAGCCCGGACGAGGTCGAGGATGAAGCGTTCGGGGACCATCTCGTCGTCTTCAGTCCCCTGGACGGTGATTCGGTAGCCGGGGCCGATGTACGTGAGCGGTCCTGACTTGGTCAGCCGGTCTCCAGTGCCTCGGCGCCAGAGATGAAGGGCTCCGTCCTTGTGACTGAGCCGCAACGTGCCGGGCACCTCGGCACAGACAAACGTGCCGAGAATGGAGGGGCCCTCACTATCGATCCGGGTACCTTCGCATGCGTAAGCCGACGCCCTTGGGCCTGTTGACACTGCCAGCGCTGCGGCGACCGACTCCTCGAGTCCGTCGACGCGAGGGGTTCGGAGCTGCGCACCGAGCCTTGCCGCGACGTGATCGGCCGCGATGGTGTGGTTGTTTGACATGCAGATGATGCGCGCCCCGGTCGAACCCAGTTGAGCCGCTGCAGAAAAGCCTTGTTCGTGGCCATAGTGGAAGACGTCACGCTGCGCGGTGTGGGCGTCTGCGTATAGACCAGGTCCGTACAGATAACGGCCTTGGTCGGCTGGCTGGTACGGAACGGTGCGCTGCTCGGGGAGAGCGAGACCGTCTTGGTGCCAACGGCCATGGAGGTAGTCCAGCCAGCGGTCGAGATCGGCTGGTGTGGTCCAGAGGGCGCCGGGTCCGGGCAGGGCGGCTGGCTCGGCTGCGTGTTGCCAGCCTCCCGAGGTGGGCTGGTAGCTGCTGGCGCCGCCGAGGACGAGTTGGCGCGGGTCGGTCTTGAAGCGGGTGGAGGCCATGCCCAGCGGGTCGAAGAGGCGGACGCGGGCGAGGTCGGCCAGGTCCCTGCAGTAGACGACTTCGAGGATCTCGGCGAGGAGGAGATAGTTAGTGTTGCTGTAAAGGAACTGGCCTTCGGGGACTGATCTTTGCTTCTGCCGGCAGGCGAGGCTGAGTAGGTCGTCGGCAGTGTAGTAGTCGAGGTCGCGGAAGCCAGCGAGGGAGAGCAGAGTCTCGGCGTCGCGGAGGCCGGAGCGGTGGGTGATCAGGTCGGCGATGGTGACGCGGACCTGGAGGCGTGGGAGGAGGGTGTTCGCCGGCTGATTGAGCGTGAGGAGGCCGTCCTCGGCGGCGAGCAGGACGAGGTGGGCGGTGATCTGCTTGGCGACGGAGCCGACGTTGAAGGTGGTGTCCGGTCCGATCGCGACGGCGTGTTCGAGGTTGGCCAGCCCGATGTGGAGCTGGGCAGCGTCTTCACAAGGGCGGCGGACCAGGATCGAGATTCCGGGTGAGGTGTGGGGGTCGGCCGTCGGCAGGGTGTCGTGGTGGGCGTTCACAGGCTGAGGGCCTGGTGGTGGACGGCTTGCAGGCGGGCGCGGAGGCCGTCGTTGGTGATCAGCTGGAGTGCCCGGGCGTAGTCGTCGGTGGTACCGGCGAGCAGGTCGCGCTGCTGGTCGAGGTAGGCGGTGAGGAAGCGGTGGAGGTCACCGCTGGTCCGATGGAGGACGCGGGCGGTGTAGATCATGGTGAGGGGGAAGGCCCAGCAGGCGTGGAGGAAGCCGAAGGCGGGCCGGGTGGTCTGCTTCCACGGCGAGTAGAAGTGCTCGTTGTCGCTGATCTTGCAGCTTGTGGCGGCCAGAGCGTCGTTGAGCCAGTTGTGGCCGGCCTCGTGGATCAGGTCGCGGGCGAGGACGACGGGGTCGCCGACGTGGTCGAGGAAGACCGTGCCGGGCAGGCGGCTGATGGTCCAGCTGTCCAGGGTGTCGCCGAGCTGTTTGTTGCGGAGCAGGCAGAGGACGAAGGCGTGTGCGGCGAGGAGGTCGGCGAAGCCGTTGCCGGCGGCCGTGGAGTAGGCGGAGGCCGCGAGGCTCCGGAGCTTGAGCGGGGCCTGGGCGGTGTCCGGGCGCAGAACGTAGTACGGGGTCTCGGAGATCGGTGACCGGGGCAGGTCGGCGAGGTCGGGGCTGAGAATGACGCGCGGGCCGACGGCGGTGGGGGTGAGCTTATCGGTGGCTCCGGCGTCGGGATTGACGGAGTACCAGTCGAAGCGGTCGGGGTCGTTGGCCCGGGCCGCGGCCTCGGCGCCTTCGAGGACGTGGTGAGCGAGGGCGTAGTCGATGGCGGCGTCGCCGATCGGTGGCGGGGGTGCGGTGGGGTGGGTGACGCTGTGGATCTTCGCGATGCGGCTGCGGTGAAGGCGCTTGATCGGCGGGAAGTCGAAGGCGATGGGTGCGTCCATGCGGTTTCTCCTCGGAGGGTTGAGGCCCTGGGGCCGGGCCGGCTGGCCCGGCCCCAGGGTTCACTGCCGGTGCTTGGAACTCCGGCGAGTGAGAGTGATCAGGCGGCGTCGACCTCGGTGGTCGGCCAGCCCTCGGCCGAGACGCTGGAGGTGTGCGCGGTGGTGCGGACGGTCTCGTCCTCGCCGCGCAGGTCCTCGACGGCGGCGATGAAGTCGCTGATGCGGTCGTTGGTGTCCATGTCCGTGCCCTTCTTGGTTGATGGATGGAGTGGAGCGTGTGCGTTGCGGGCTCGGCTCCAGGGCGGTGCTCTCGCCCTGCGCATGGCGGGCCTCCTGGAAGGTTGGTCAGCTGCGGTGGCTGGTGTGCCGGAGTGCGTCGCGCAGTTCGTCCATGCCTGGCCGGTCGGTCGGTGCGTGGGCGAGGGCGGCGGCGACGGTGGTCTTCAGTTCGCGCGGGATGCTGGTGTGCTCGTCCGGAGAGCTGAAGCGGGGGATGTCCGCGCGGAGGTACCGGTACGTGAGGACGCCGAGGCTGAACACGTCGGCGGCCGGGGTGGCGTGGTGGTAGTCGGTGGCGTACTCGGGCGGCCAGTGGACCTCGGGTCCGCGGGAAGCCGGTCCGCGCGGGGCGTCGGTGTGACAGGCCGCGCCGAGGTCGGTGATCAGGCCTTGGCCCCCATGGATGAGGATGTTCTCCTGGTAGACGTCCCGGTGCACGATGCCGCGGCGGTGAAGGTTGTGCAGGCCGTCGGCGACGTCGGCGAGGATGCCCAATCCCTGGCTGGACGTCTGATTTCCCAGCAGGGTCCGGAAGTTGCCGCCCTCGCAGTGCGGCATGGTGTACCAGTCGAAGCGCTCACAGCTGCCGCGCTCCAGCAGGGGGACGACGTGGTCGGTGCCGCCCGCGGCCCGGGTGAGCTCGGCTTCGTGAAGGAAGTCCTCACGGGCCAGGGCGCGTTCGGCGTCGGTCATCTGGGCGTACCAGTAGAAGCCGTAGGCGGCGGGCTTGGTGGTGTCGTCGAGTTCGGCGAGGACGTGGTTGCTGCCGAATCCGGCCTTGAGGACGACGGGTGCCTGGCCAGGGCGGCTGGCCTTGATGAGGGTGCTTGCGCGGGTGAAGGCGAGGAGGTCATGGACGTGCCAGCCGGCGTCGCGGACGTGGTCAAGGACCCATGCTGCGGGGTGGAGGGGGTGCAGGATCATCGGCGAATTCCTGGGTTCGGGGCTGGGGGACGGTCTCGCGGAGCCGTTCGAGGCAGGCGGCGGCAAGGTGGTCGAGGTGGGCCGTGGTGGCACAGAAGTGCCGCAGGACGGGCAGACCGGTGGTCTTGGTCCAGGCGTCGGCGGCCTGCTCGTACAGGTCGGCCAGCCGGTCGGCGGTGTCCGGATGCTCGGCGAAGCGCCGGGCTGTCGCCCGGGCGGCGATTCGGGTGTTGCAGGTCTCGGGCGGTGTGGTGAGCAGGACGGTCAGCCGTGGCCAGGTGGTGGACTGCTCGGCGAGGCGTTCGACAAAGGCGTGGACGGACCGCTGGTGGAGCAGGGCGAGCAGGGCCGCGGTGGAGAGGGTGAGCCGGTCGGCGATCACCGGGCCGAGCGTCAGGGCGGGGGTGAGGTTGAAGCGGGCGTGGAGGGCGAGGTCCCAGCAGGCGGCCTCCGAAGCCTCGTCGGCGCTGGCAGCCGGTTGGCCGGCGCGGAGGCCGATAAGGGTTCGGGTGGCGATAGGTGATAGCCAGGAGAACTGGCCGGTGTGGCTGAGGGTGATGCCCTCGACGTGGGCGTCGGCGAGGAGGCGGTCGCGCAGGGTGCTCTTTCCGGCACCTGCGATTCCTTCCAGGGCCAGCAGCACCGTGGTCACCTCCGGCGATCGGTGGTGGTGGGGTTCGGGTCGGGCTCGGCGGTCAGCCAGCTGATGAACTTGGCGGCGCGACCCTGGATGACGGGGAGAGTGCCGTGGGTGAGCTGGGAGCCGTAGAACAGGGCTGTGCCGGGGGAGGGGTCGACGCTCCAGCGGGTGCGGGGCATCTGCTGGAACCAGGTGGCGGAGTTGTCGGCGCCGTCGTTGGCCAGCCACATGCCGTCCGCGTAGCCGTGGTCGCTGGCGTCCGTGGGCTGGGTGTTCCAGAGCTGGTCGCTGGAGGCGGTCTCGACGTAGAAGTCGCCGCCGACTTCGGCGGGGGTGATGACGACGCTGATGCCGGCGATCTGGCGGGGCCAGGCGAGCGGGTCGGGAGCGATGCCGTCGAGGTGGCCGGTGATGTGCTGGCCGGGGCCGTACTCGACGTACGTCCAGGGGCGGCAGGTGGTGATGGAGGGCATGACGCGGGCGAGGGCCGGGCGGGCGCGCTCGAAGGCGTGCTGGAGCAGCTTCTCGGCCTCGTCGGGGATGTGCGGGATCTCGATCCGGCCGGCGGGCTCGTAGACGGCCATGGCCTGCTCGGCGGTGTGGCCAGGGATCTCATGGATGGAGACGCGGCGCTCGCTGCCGAAGCGGGCGCGGTCCTGGGCGGCCAGGAAGTCGTTCATCAGGGTGGTGAGGTGGCTCTGCTCGGTGGGATCGATGAAGTACTCGACGCTGCCGAAGCCGACGGTCTCGGCGATGTGGATCACTGGTGGTTCCTCCTCGTCTCAAGTACGCGGTGGACGTCGTCCAGGGCGGTGCAGTGGTTGAGCCAGCTGACGACCGGGCTGCGGGCGGCAGAGAGGGGTTCCTGCCACAGGGCGAGCAGTTCGCCGGTGAGCGGCAGGTCCTCCCGGGTGGGCAGCAGCGGGTTGCCTGCGGCGGGGCTGAGCGGCACGAGGGCAGGGCAGGCAGCGGAGTGCTGGGTGGCGAAGGCGTGCGCGAGGCGGGCGGCGGCTGTGGTGCGGCACGCCTGCCGAACGAGGTCGTCAGGCTGAGGCCGGTGGTAAGCACTGTGTTCGGTGACGATCCAGGCATCGATGATTGTGGCGCCCGCGGTGGCGACTCGGCAGGTCGCACAGCAGGTGCCATCCCGGTCAGGACAGGGCGCGTGGTGTCCAGACAGGGCGGTGGCGATCTCGTCGAGGGCGGCCCACGCGGTGGCGGCAAGGAGACCGTAGGCGGTGCGCTGGCGAGTGTCAGAGCGGTGGTTGCAGCACGCTTCTCCCGGGCCCAGCTCGGGTGCGGGCGTGAAAGCGGGGTCGATGAAGAGGGTGTGGAAGTAGACCATGCGGCCGAGGAGCTGGTGCAGCGTCACGTGGTCGAGGGCCGTGGTCATCACCGCATCGCCTCCGGCTGCCGGGTCGGCCGTTCGGCAGGGAGCGGGCAGAAGCACGCCGGACCGAAGTTCGGGTGTTCGTCTCGCAGGGCGTCCGCGAGCACGGCCGTGGCGGCGTCCAGGTGGGCGAAGTAGTCGTCCCAGCTATGGCCGTCGGCCGGTTCGAGCGCCAGGTCAAGGACCGGCGTAACCGTCCCGGCGGTCTCGCAGGTCAGCTCCGAGCGGCCGAGGGTGATCGCGACAGGGGCCGGCAGACGAGGCGTTGCCGTGCTGACGGCGCGGCACAGGGTGGCGGCGGCGCGAGCGTATTCGTGGCGGTCGCGGGCGAGGATGCCGACCTTGCGTGCGGCCGGCGCCAGGTCGAGGCCGGTGTAGGCGTGGCCCTGGCAGCTGTCGTACGTGACGAGGTTCCAGCGGCGGGTGACGGTATGGACGAGGGGCCAGACGCCGGGTTCGATGGCGTCCCGCCACTGGGTGTAGGTCGGGTCGAGGTCGTCGGCCTCGTGGATGCCGGGCTGACCGGCGGTGTTGATGTTGCCGTGGTCGCTGGTGTGCAGCCTGACCGCACCGCGCGGAGCGTCGTGGTCGTCCCAGCGGGCGAGGAAGCCCGTGACGTCGCGCATGCTATTCGGAGTGCGGGGGCGCCAGCGCAGTGTCCGGCACCAGGCACCGTCGGGATGGGCGGGCTGGGCGAGCAGGGCGGCGGTGCCGTCCACCACGCGCATCCGGTAGTCGCAGTAGGCGTCGTGGCCGTCGGCGAGGTTCATGCGCCAGCGGGTGGCGATGCAGCCGCCGCCGCAGGTGCTGCGGTAGTCGCAGGTCGTGCACTTGTTCATCAGGGCCTTGCCCTGGTTCAGCAGGTTGGAGCTCTGCTGGACGGCGGTGATCTCGCGCTGGTCGCTCGTCGTGTGCAGACGGGTGAGCTGGGCCTGGGGCCAGGGCAGTTCGTCGCAGCTGCCGAGGCGGCCGTCGGGGTAGAGAGTGAAGACGTGGTCGCACTTGAGGTCGGAGAAGTGACAGAAGCCGGTTCCCAAACCGCGGAGGCGTCGGATGGTGGAGACGGCAGGTTCAAGCTTGATGCGCCTGAAGTGCCCAGCGCTTATCCAGTGCGCAGTGGCGGTGAGGACGAACTCGGCGTACACGTCGGGGTGGATGGCCCAGGCCGGTCCGCTGGCGGCGGCAACCGCGGTCTGCTGGAGGCGGCGGCTGACCGGAATGCGCCGACTTCTGGTCGTGGTGGGCCGGCGGATGGTGGTGTCGAAGCAGGGCACGAAGCTGACCGCGTTCACCGCGTCGAAGGCGGCGAGGTGGTCGAGTACCGCCCCGGCCCTGCCCAGCACAGCCGGGGTGACGGCGGCGATCACCCCGACGTGGCGGTCCCGCTCGCCGAGCAGCTTCAGGGCCCGGGCGACCCGCGGGTAGACCGGCTTGCCGTCGTAGCCGACGCGCCAGGCGTTGCCCTGCGCGTCCCCGTCGAGCGAGATGCCGATCTGGAGGGCCGGGTAGAGGTCGTCGAAGAGGTGTAACCAGTCCTCGTCGAGCCGGACTCCGTTGGTCTGGAGGGTCACCCGGACGACCTGGGGCAGCTCGGCCAGCTGGCCGAGGATCTCGGCGAGGTGGTCTTTGCCGGCGGTCAGCGGCTCGCCTCCGTGGAGTTCGACGGCGAGCGGGCGGCCCCGGAAGAGCTCGGCCAGCCGCCCGATCTGGGCGGCGCCGACCCGGGCTCCTCCGGGTGCCTCCTTGCGCTTCTCGTAGCAGTAGAGGCAGTCGATGTCGCACTCCTCGCCCCGCACCTTGACGATGACCGACACTGCGGTGCCGGTGTCGTCGGCGTCCAGGCTCCGGTAGAGCTGGTCGATCCCCTGGTAGTGCTGCTGCTCGGTGGTGCGGTGCATCGGCTGTCTCCCTCTCTACTGCCGTGACCGGATGGGGTTAGTCGGACAGGCGTCCCAGCAGGGCGCCCTGGCCGGACTGGAGGATGTGGGCCGCCTCCAGCGGGATCCAGAAGCACTCGAAGTGGGTGGGCTCCTGCTCGCCGTCGTGGTCCTCCTGGCTCATCCATCGCTCCGGGGTGGGCTCGGTGAGCTCCAGGTGGAAGACGTGCCGGCGCTGGATCTCGAACCGGTACGGGCTGATGTCGTACTCGGTCTCACCGAGCTTGCGCACGATCTTGAAGTCGGTCAGGCCGGTCTCCTCACGGGCCTCGCGCAGCGCGGCGGCCTCCGGGGTCTCGCCGGGTCGAATGCTGCCCGCCGGGACCTGGATTCCGACCTCCTCGTAGGAGTAGTCGGTGTGCCGGAACACCAGCAGCCGACCGTCGCGCACGACGTAGACGAGCACCTTGTCCTTGGTGACCTTCTCGGGCATGGATGAGCCTCTCGCTTGGTGAAGGTGGTTGTGGCCGGGTCGTGTCCCGTGGGGTGGTGTAGTGGTGGTGCGCCAACGGTCATGAAGTAGACGGGAGTTCGTCGAGGCCGGGGTTGTCGGGGTAGATCTTCTCCATGCTGGCCTCGGGCAGGTAGCGGCGAG